>CAZCEL010000290.1:0-6628 GCA_964497175.1 uncultured Bifidobacteriaceae bacterium | reverse complement strand
TGTCGGCTTTCAGACCCTTGGACGTTGCGCTGGACGCCAGCAGAATCATGTTGAGGCGACTTGACGAACTCGAGGATCAGCGCAAGAGCTTCGCGTTCGAGACGACGCTCGCGAGCCAGGCGCTCGCGAGGCGGTTTGCAAGGCTCAAGGCAGGTGCTTACAGAGCCCACGTCGTTTTTCTCTGGTTGCCGGCCGCCGATCTGGCCATCGCCCGAGTCGACACACGAGTACGAGATCGGGAGACCTGGTGCGTTGCGTCCGGGGAGTGCGTTGATGAGTGAGAACAAGCCCACGGTCGATGAGCTATTCGAAGACGGCCGCGCCATCGACGAAGCCTTGATGGAAGCGGCGCGAGATGCCCGTCGCCTTCACAAGGCACTCGGGAACCCGATGGCAACCTGGAAGGATGGCCAGGTCGTATGGGTCCAACCCGAGGACATTGACATCGACGGCGATTCCGAGCAGCCCGAATCCGTCGAATGACGTTTCTCATCGCTGACACCTTCACCGACAGCCTCACACGGTTGACCGGCGACGAGCAGAAGGCCGTCAAGACGACCGCCTTCGACCTCCAGATGGATCCGTCCGCGACCGGTCTCAGCTTCCCGGAAAGACCGTGGTGGCCCTGCATCGCGCCGTTCATCTGGCCCGCACGATGCAGGAGTGCCGCATCTTGCTCGCGACGTTCTCCGAGCCGTTGGCACAGCACTGCATGCTCTACGCTTGAGAAACGGCACGTCGAGAGCTATCCCCAGCTTGCCTTGAGCGCGGAGGGGTGCTCACACTACAGTTCTCACGTGGAGTTTCGCCCTCTTGACGGAACGCGGCGGATGGCTGCCTCTGCGGTCGTCGTGCTCGGTTTCGCCCTGCTCGTCTCGCTGGCAGCCCAGCAGCCGCAGACACCGCCTGAGCCCGTCGTTCCTCCACGGCTCATCGTCCTGCTCGTCGTCGACCAGATGCGCGCGGATTACGTCGACCGATTCCAGGGCGACTGGACGTCGGGGCTGAGGCGCCTCGTGACGGACGGCGCCCGGTTTACCAGCGCGGCGTATCCGTACCTGACGACCGTTACGTGTCCCGGGCACGCGACGATCGCAACGGGCACACTGCCGTACCTTCACGGCATCTTTCAGAACACCTGGTTTGACCGCGACAGCAACCGCGTCATTCCGTGCACCGAAGACCGATCGGTGAAGGCTGTCAGTTACGGACGGGAGGCCGGCGAGGGCGCCAGTGCGGGGCGTCTGATGGTGCCCACGCTCGGCGACGAACTGCGGCAGCGTGGGGGCCGGGTGGTTACGCTGTCGCTCAAGGCGCGCAGCGCCATTATGCTCGCCGGCCATGGCGGAACAGCCGTGACGTGGCTGGCCGAATCGTCGGACCAGTGGGAGACCTCGTCGGCGTTTTCACCGGCGCCAGTCCCGGAAGTTCAGGCGCACCTCACGGCGAATCCCATCGAAGCCGACTACCGGCGCCCATGGACCCGGGCCTTGCCCGACGCCCGCTATCAGTCCGCAGACGATGGGACGGGCGAGAATCCTCCACGGGGATGGACACGCACGTTTCCGCACGTGCTGGGCGGCAGCGACCCGGATCCGCGACAGCCCGGCAAGGACTTCTACGAGCACTGGGAGCGGAGCCCTTTCGCGGACGCGTACCTGGGCCGATTCGCTGCCGCGCTGGCCGAGTCGATGCGCCTTGGACAGCAAGGATCGACTGATGTGCTGGGCGTGGGGTTTTCAAGCCCCGATCTCATCGGACACGCCTTCGGTCCCTCGAGTCACGAAGTGCGGGACACCTACGCGCGGCTGGATCGGACGATCGGCGCCCTGCTGGATCGTCTCGACGCCCTGGTTGGACGGGATCGGTATGTCGTCGCGCTCAGCTCGGACCACGGCGTGGCGGACATCCCCGGGCAGGTGGAAAGCCGTCCGAACGGCGGTCGCATCAGCACGCGCGCGATCGGCGACCTCGTGGAAGAGCGGGCTCGAGCGCTCCTCGGGGCGGGAGTCTACGTGTCGCGAGTCGTCACGAACGACATCTACCTGCGGCCGGGCGTCTATCAGCGCCTGACGAAGCAACGGGGAGCCCTTGAGGCAATCCGGCGCACGATCGCAAGGCAGCCAGGCATCGCGCGCGTGTTCAGTGCCGATGAGCTTCGCGACGCCACCTCGTCGACGGATCGGCTGCGCCGCGCGGCGGCGCTGAGCTATGTCCCAGGGAGGAGCGGCGATCTCATCGTGCTCGCCAGGCCGGGCTGGATCTCGGCGGCTGCGGGAACGACCCACGGCAGCGCCAACCCCGACGATCAGCGCGTGCCGCTGGTGCTCTTCGGCGCGGGCGTCAAGAGCGGGGAGTATGGAGGTGCCGTGACGCCCGCCGACATCGCGCCGACGCTGGCCAGGCTGGCGGGGATCACGTTTCCGCGAGCGCAGGGCCAGGTGTTGCGTGATGCCCTCGCGACGGCGCGAACGGCCGCCCCGAACGGAGAGGGGCGAGTCGCTGTTCCCCGGTAGCACCCTCGTGGACTTCACCCATCGCGTGCTGATGGTTGTTCGACGGATTCCGCCGGGCCGCGTGGCGACATACGGCAGAGTGGCGGCGCTCGCGGGACGCCCCCGCGCGGCGCGCGCTGTCGGGAACATCATGCGCGCCTGCCGCCGACCCGACGTCCCATGCCATCGCGTCGTCGCTGCCGGCGGACGGCTCGGCGGCTACGGAGGCAGCCAGGCGCTCAAGCGGGCGCTGCTTCGGGCCGAGGGCGTGACGTTTCGCGCAGGGCGGATCGCCGGTGAACCGTGGACAGGCGGCGGGGCGGCTGTACTTACCCGCAAGCGCATCCTATAATTGATGAGAGGCACCTGGACCTTGGCTGGCGGGTCCCGGACCCAAGGAGGCGCGATGAAGCACCTGGTTCCCGTGGCAGCGCTTGCAGCGACACTGGCGGCCGCAGGCTTGGCGTCGGCGCAATCGCTCGGGAGCGTGACCCTCGGCCGGAATGTGATGGCCGACGGCAGGCCGCTGGCCGCCGGCACGTATCAGGTCCGGTTGTCGGAGACCCGCCCATCGCCGCCTGCGGTCGGGCAATCACCTGACAGCGAACGGTTCGTCGAATTCCTCCGAGGCGGCAAGGTCGTCGGTCGCGAGGTGGCGACCGTGGTCTCGAACGCCGACGTCGCGTCCATTGTCAAGGGACCGAAGCCCGCCGCAGGCGGCGTCCGCGTCGACATGCTGAAAGGAAACGACTACGTCCGCGTCTGGATCAATCGGGGTGGCAACAACTACCTGATTCACATGCCGCCGGCCTAGAGGAAACGTCGTTACACCACCGTCGGTCGAACGGCCGCTCACGACTTCGACATCGACCATTCCCACGCCGGCCTGACGTCGACCGTCGCCCGATCGACGGCCACGCGGTCTCGCTGATCCAGGGTCAGAATCAGTGGCCGGCGATTTCCCGGCAGTCTCGCGCCCTGGACGGCTCCCTGGAGCTCACGTTGACGGTTGTGCGGGGTTAGCTCCGCACAGACCTGGATGGCCTCGGCCTTGGTGACAAAGTCGCACTCCCAGACGTACCTCTCGCCAGCGTAGTGAACGGGCTCGCCGCGACGGCGCAGCGCCAGGAAGACCGCATTCTCGAGCCGATGCCCGAGATCGGGCGTCGTCTGAGGCGAATTCGCGGCGCGCAATCCATTGTCGACCGCGTAGTACTTGCTCGGCGTCACGACGCGCCGCTTGAACGACGGGCTGAACTTCTGCACCGCAAAGAGCAGATAGGCGTCCCGCAGGAATTCCAGGTAGCGCGAGGTCTGACTGACTGTTGGGATGGCCAGCCGCTTCGTCAGCGCTTGCAAGGATATCGGCTGCCCCGTATTGGCGAGCAGAAACAGAGCGAGATTCATGACATGGCGGGTTTCGCGCACGCGGTGTCGCGCCGCAACGTCCCGTTGGACGATGTCGCGCAGGAGCTCCTGCAGGAGCTCCGGCCTGCGCTCGCGCAGAAACGCCGGGAACCCTCCGTCGTGCAGGTACGCCGTGAACGAGGCCGCGCCCGGCCGCGCGCGCGTGTAGGCGAGGTACTCGACATAGCTGAACGGAAACACCTCGAACGACAGATGACGACCCGTGAGCCGTGCACCGAGCTCCCGCCCGAGCAGGGACGCATTCGAGCCGGTGACGCACACGGCGCGCCCGCGGTCGAGGAGCGCGCGGACGAGACGTTGCCATTCCGGCGCGTCCTGGACTTCATCCAGAAAGACCGGCGCCGACCGCGGCGCGAGCCCGTCGACGAGCGACAGCACGGTCGGAAAGTCCTGCGGCGCCAGATCGAACAGCCGCGTGTCCTCGAGGTTGCAGTAGAAGGACCCTTCGTGCGTCCGCATCAACTGGGCCTGGAGGACGCTCTTCCCCGCTCGACGGACGCCGGTGAGTACCAGCGCGCGTCCCTGCCGGAGGGGCAAGGCGTCGAGCAGCGACCGGTCGACCTCGGGAGGTGGCACGAGGGGCACTGTTTGATCCTTGAGAACATCCATAAGTGTATTTCGTAATATCATTATTGTACGATACCACAAAGAACAGACGCGCCGAATCACTCCCGTTGGTCAGGCCCGGGCAGTCCGGTGGACGTGCGTGGATCGTCACGCCCGGCCTCTGGATCGCGTCGGGCGGACTGATCGGATGGGTCTGCCATGTCATCGCCGGGGTGACGGCCTACCATCGTGCCGAGCGCAGGAACGCCGCCGCTGGCCGGCGTTGAGAGGTGTGGAGGGCGGCCGGGCTGCTACACCGCCATCACGTCGAACTGCTCGTGGTGCAGCTGCGCGTCCGGCCTGATGGTCACGTCCTTGCCGATTGACGCCCGCAGATCGCGCAGCACCTCGGCTTCCTCCTCCTTCAGCGCACGGGCGATGTCGGGATTCACGCGCAGCAGCAGGCGGTGGCCGTTGAGGTCGGGACCGATCTTCTTCACCTCGGACAGTATCTCGTAGCAGATCGTCGCGCTCGACTTGATGACGCCGCTGCCCGTGCAGTACGGGCACGGCTCGGTCAGCATGCGCTCCAGGCTCTGCTTGACCCGCTTGCGCGTGATGACGATGAGGCCGAAATCCGACACCTGCACAGCCTTCGACGGCGAGCGATCCTTCTTGAGCTCCTGCTCCACCGCCTGGAAGACCTTCTGGCGGTTCTTCTTCTCCTCCATGTCGATGAAGTCGAGCACGATGATGCCGCCCAGGTCGCGCAGCCGGATCTGGCGGACGATCTCCTTGACCGCTTCGAGGTTCGTCTTGACGATCGTGTCCTCGAGACGGCCGGCCGACTTCTTGCCCACATAGCGGCCGGTATTGACGTCGATGGCCACGAGCGCCTCGGTCTGGTTGATGACGATCGTGCCGCCCGACTTCAGCCAGACCCTGCTCTTGAGGGCCTTGTCGATCTCAGCCTGCACGCCGTACTCCTCGAAGATCGGAAACGGCTTGGCGTACAGCTTCACCCGCGGCGCGAGCGGGGGGAGGATCCGGTGCACCAGGTCGAGCACCTGCTGATGGACCTGCGGGTGATCGATGCGGATCGCCTGATATTGGTCGGTGAGCAGATCCCGCAGCAGCTTGCCCACGAGGCTCGGCTCGCGGTACACGACCGAGGGGGCGCGCGTCGACTCCATCTTCTGGCGGATCTCGGTCCAGATGGCGTGAAACGCTTCCAGGTCGCTGACGATGTCCTCCTTGGGACGGCCGGCGGCGGCCGTGCGGATGATGACCCCTCCGGTGAAGCCGTGGCTCTCGCGAAACTCGCGCACGATACTGCGGAGGCGAAACCGCTCCTCGCGCGACTCGATCTTCCGCGACACGCCGATGTGATCCACGGTCGGCATGAACACCAGAAACCTGCCGGGCATCGTCACGTGCGAGGTCAGGCGCGCGCCCTTGGTGCCGAGCGGCTCCTTGACGACCTGGACGAGAATCTCCTGTCCTTCCTTCAGCAGATCCTCGATCTTGAGCTGCTCGCGTTCGGCCTCGCGCTCACGTTCTTTCGAACCTGGCGCTCCCCGCTCTTCGTCGTCGCCCGACTCGAGCTTCTCGAACTCCTCGACCGTGTCGAGGACTTCGGTGACGTAGAGGAATCCGTCGCGCTCGAGCCCGACGTCGATGAACGAGGACTGCATCCCCGGCAGGACCTTCGACACCCGGCCCTTGTACACGTTGCCGACGACGCCACGCTGGCGCTCGCGCTCGACGAAGATTTCTGCGACCAGATCGTCTTCGAGGATGGCCACCAGCGTTTCGTGGCCGTTGGAGGAGATGATCATCTCCTTGGTCATGCGCGCTCCGGAGAGGCCGCCCGAGCGGCCTAATTGGTGAATCTGCGCATGCGCACGTTGAGCACCAGCCCGAACCCGGCGAGCGTGGCGATCATCGACGAGCCTCCATAGCTCATGAGCGGAAGCGTGAGCCCCTTGACGGGTGCCAGTCCGGCCGACATCGTGATGTTGTAGACCACCTGGAACGTAAAGCTGGCCAGCACGCCGACCACGAGGAAGGAGCCGAGGCGATCCTTGGCCAGCCGGGCCGCCTCGAGCGAGCGCAGAATCACGAACAAGTACAGACCGAGCGCCACCAGGACGCCGGCC
>CAZCEL010000289.1:0-6655 GCA_964497175.1 uncultured Bifidobacteriaceae bacterium | reverse complement strand
ACGTCGCCCACCGCGATCGGGCGCGCCCATCGCTCGTCCTTGAAGCCCTCCGCTGCCTGACCTTCGGCCAGGACGTTGCGAGACGGGCGGCGAAAGCCGCGCCGCTTGTCGAGACGGCGCAGTCCGCGCTCGAGGGCGCGATTGGCTATAAGCTGCAGCGCGGGGTCGATCGTCGTCGTCACCGACAAACCGCCTTCGTAGAGGGCCTTGACGCCGTACTGCCGCTCCAGGTGCCTGCGGACCTCCTCCAGGAAGAACGGCGCGATCGACTGCGGTGGCTGCGGCTGTCCGCGGACGAGGATGGGCTTCTGACTGGCCGCTTTTTCCTCGGCCCTGGAGATGTACCCTTCCTCGGCCATCCGTTCCAGCGTGTAGTTGCGGCGCCTGGTCGCGGCTTCAACGTTTGCGAACGGACTCTGTCTCGCCGGCGCCTGAATGATGCCGGCCAGAAGGGCGGCCTCTTCGAGCGAAACATCTCTTGCGCTCTTTCCGAAGTACAGGCGAGCGGCGGCCTCGACGCCGTACGTGCCGTGCCCGAGATGAATCTGGTTGGCGTACAGCGTGAGAATCTCGCGCTTGGTATAGCGCTTCTCGATCTGAAGGGCGACGATGGCCTCTTTGATCTTGCGCTCGAGCGTCACGTCGAACCCGACGGTATCCGGAAACAGATTGCGCGCGAGCTGCTGGGTGATGGTGCTCGCACCTGCCGGGCGCGAGGAACGCCTCGTGATGACGCTGCGGCCGGCGTCCAGGATGTCGCTCGTGAGCCTGACCGCGATACTCGGGAGGCTCAGGCCGAAGTGCCGGTCGAAATCGCCGTCCTCGGCCGAGACGATCGCTTCCCTCAGCCGGGGCGCGATGTCGTCGTAGCCGATGACCAGGCGGCGCTGAACGGCGAACTCGCCGATCGGCTGGCCGTTGGCCCCGTACACGCGCGTGATGGTGCTCGGGTTGTAGTAGTCGATCGCGGAGATCTGTGGGAGGTCGTCGACGTAGGCGAAAATGACCCCGCTCAGGGCACCGAGGATCGCCGCCACGACGAACGCCGCGACAATGATCGCGCCGGTCGCGACCCGGATGACGTAATGAGCCAAGCCGCGAGCAATTCTATCGCGTTCTAGCGTGGCCGTCTGGAGCCCGCGTCATGCCGCGTCCCGGCCGATGGCGGCGGCTGTGCCGGCTGGGCGCCGGCGCCGTCGCGCGGACCGCCCCGGGGCACGGCGAGGTTCGGGCCAGGCCCCGGGCCCGGTCGGAGACTTGCGGGCGCGGGGGGCGGTCCGATCATTTGTGAACGTCCGTACGGCAGGGTGGCGCCGCCAGACCGCGGCGGTTCGACGGCTCCGAGCCGCGGTACCGCCATCGCGGACGGCGGCGAAACCGGTGATCCGTACCGGGTGCGGGGAAGCGGCGCGGATGGCGATGGCTCTATCGACCTGGTGCCCCACCGGGGACCGAGCGCAGTCACATGGCCTGGCGACGGTCCGACAGGGCGCACCTGCTGTTGCCAGCCACGTTCTGATCCTCCGGCGTCAGCGGGAAGGCGCCGAGCGGCGCCCGAACCCGGGATGCCTTCCGACGGTGGAGCAGGACCGGTGGGTGTGGTCCTGAACGCGGAACGAGTGCTGGACGAGAGGTGCGAGCGCTCGTCTGACGCCCGCGTGCCCGGAGCCAGCGGCTCACGCCGCGAGACGCCGTACCGGGGCACGGCCCGCTGGGTGCTCACCGACCCCCGCTGGGCGCCGGCGCTTCCGCCGGTCGCGGCGCCCGTACGCGTCAGGTCCTCCACATTTCCGCGTCGCGCGCCCGTCCCCTCGCGTCGCGCAACCGCGCGCGGCGGGACCGGTGCCAACGCCTGCGTGATGAAGGGCGTTCCGGCAGGCAGCGTGCGCGGAGACACCGCGTCGTGGTGGACAAAACGCCCGCCCGCGCCGAAGCGCGTTCGCGGCACGACCACCCATCCCGCCCAGGGATCTCCGACCCCCACGCCCGAGGACAGCGAAAATACCGGACGACCGTCGAACCCGAGCGCACACCAACTCACGTATCCGGGTGCGGCGCCCCACGACACCCAGGCGGGCGCCCACCGGCGATCGGGTATCCAGAACCAGCGGCTCCCGCCATAACCCCATCGACCGTAGTGATGGGTTGGCCAGGACCACATGTCGGTGCCAATCCAGAACCACCCGTACGGGGGAATCGAGGACCAATAGCCCGTGTAGTACGGCCGCCAGTCGATCGCGACGCTCGGATACCACACGTATCCGTACGGGGACGCGTACTCCCACGCGCCGTAGCGGTCGAAGGCGCCGCTGTACATCCGGAGGCCATCAGGGAGATATCGTGTTGATCGGCCCCCGAGCCGGCCGTCACGCCGCGCGGCCGCCCACTCATCAAAGGCGTCCAGGCGAGCCGTGTTGAACGGTTCCGCTGGCGACGTACCGTCAACCCACGCAGTGCTGCGTTCGCCCGCCCTGAGCACTGTCGTGCCGTGCTCGGTCGTGAGCTCGGCGAGGCCTCGCAGTACCGCGAGCTCGGTTTCGGAGCCGGACGGACCGGAACGAACAGCAACGCGGTACTCCCCGGGACCGTCGGTCGTCACCGACGACTGTGGTGTATCGATCTGGTAGTCGAGCGCTGGCGCCGAACGCCCGGCACCCGCAACCGTCAGCAGCACACGACCGCTCGAGACGCGGAGCAACGTCGGGGCCTTGAGCTCGACGGTGGAGTACTCGTCGAGATCGAGAAAAGAGCCGTCGGGGAAGGAAATTTCGACGCGCCCTCGCGTCGCCCGCAATCGATCCCCCGGTATGAACGGAAGGTTCGTCGTCACGGGTTCCGTAGAGCTTTCGCGGTCGAGCACGACAGTGCCGTCGACAAAGGCAATGCTCGCCGGTGATGCTGGCTCAGAGCTCTGTGCAAAGGCAACGGCTTGCAATTGAACTGTCAGTGACAGCAGGGCGAGTGCCACGGTCAGGAGAGGGAACCTGCGCGCACGCATATACTGCCCTCGACATGCCGTCGGGTCAGGAGGTCATTGGCCCGAGGGGGCTGACAGGCGGCTGGCGACTCAGATTATACCGCTCTCGCGTCACGCTCGGACTCTCGGACCAGCGGGGGTGGACGTGGCCGAGTGCTGACAAATTGACAGTAAGTGACTCATATTTTATACTCTCGTTGGTATCATGACCCGAACGTTAAACTGAGGTCCCAATGAGCAAAATTATCGGAATCGATTTGGGCACGACCAACTCGGTCGTCGCAGTGATGGAAGGCGGTGAGCCCGTTGTCATCACGAATCCCGAGGGGGGCCGTCTTACACCCTCGGTCGTGGCATTTTCGAAGACGGGCGAGCGGCTTGTGGGCCAGGTGGCCAAGCGACAGGCCGTGACCAATCCGGAGAACACCGTGTTCTCGATCAAGCGGTTCATGGGGCGCAAGTTCGACGAGGTGTCCGAGGAGATGAAGATGGTGCCCTACGCCGTCGTGCGTGCGGGCAACGCCGACGCGCGAGTGAGCGCCAATGGGAAGGAATACTCGCCCCCGGAGATCTCCGCGATGATTCTGCAGAAGCTGCGGCAGGCGGCCGAGGAATATCTGGGCCAGCCGGTCGTCAAGGCGGTCATCACCGTGCCCGCCTACTTCAACGACGCGCAGCGTCAGGCGACCAAGGATGCGGGCCAGATTGCCGGACTCGATGTGATGCGGATCGTCAACGAGCCCACGGCCGCGGCGCTGGCCTACGGGCTCGACAAGAAGAAAGACGAGACCATCGCCGTGTACGACTTTGGCGGCGGCACGTTCGACATCTCGATTCTCGAGGTCGGCGAGGGGGTTGTGGAGGTCAAGGCGACCAACGGCGACACGCACCTTGGCGGCGACAACCTCGATCAACGCGTCATCGACTGGATCAACGGCGAGTTCAGAAAGAGCGAGGGTATTGATCTCTCGAAGGACCGGATGGCGCTCCAGCGTCTGAAGGAGGCTGCCGAGAAGGCCAAGATGGAGCTCTCGACGGTGATGGAAACCGATATCAACCTGCCGTTCATCACCGCGGACCAGTCCGGTCCCAAGCACCTTCAGATGAAGCTGACCCGCGCGAAGTTCGAACAGCTCGTCGATGATCTCCTGCAGAAGACGGTCGGCCCGACCAGGCAGGCGCTCGCCGACTCGGGGCTCGATCCCTCCAAGATCGACGAAGTGGTGCTGGTGGGCGGGTCAACGCGCATTCCGCGGGTCCAGCAGATTGTCAAGGAGCTCTTCGGCAGGGAACCGCACAAGGGTGTGAACCCTGATGAGGTCGTGGCGGTCGGTGCGGCGGTCCAGGCGGGCGTGCTGTCGGGGGACGTGAGGGACCTGCTGCTGCTCGATGTGACCCCGCTGTCGCTCGGCATCGAGACGATGGGCGGTGTGATGACGACGTTGATTCCGCGGAATACCACGATTCCGACGAGGAAGAGCGAGATCTTCTCGACTGCGTCCGACAGCCAGACGAGCGTCGAGGTCCACGTGCTGCAGGGTGAGCGGTCCCTGGCGCGGGACAACCGGACCCTCGGCAAGTTCCACCTGGTCGGCCTGCCGCCGGCCCCGCGGGGAGTTCCCCAGATCGAGGTGACGTTCGACATCGACGCCAACGGGATTGTCAACGTCCAGGCCAAGGATCTCGGGACAGGCAAGGAGCAGAAGATCACGATTACCGCGTCGAGCGGCCTCAACAAGGACGAGGTCGATCGGATGATGAAGGAGGCCGAGTCGCACGCCGGCGAAGACAAGAAGCGACGCGAAGAGATTGAGGCGAGAAACCGGGCCGATCAGGCGGTGTATGGTGCCGAGCGGTTCGTCAAGGAGAGCGGCGACAAGCTGTCCCCTTCCGACCGCCAGGCCATCGAGAGCGCGGCCGACTCGCTCAAGAAGGCCATCGAGTCCAATGAGGCAGGCGCGATCGGCCGCGCGATGGACACCCTGACACAGGCGCAGCACAAGGCAGCAGCCAACTTGTACCAGCAGGCGTCGGCCGCCGGCGGCTCCTCGGGCGCCACCGGGGGCGAGAGCTCGGCTGGGCGTTCGACGGGCGCGGGACCCGCGCCCGACACCAAGGGCGATGTTATCGACGCCGAAGTGGTTGATGACAAGTCGTAATCCATGGACTTCTACGTCCTTCTTGGCGTCGATCGGGGGGCGTCGCTCGATGACATCAAGCGCGCGTACAGGCGGCTGGCCCGCCGCTATCACCCCGACATCAATCCGGGTGACAGCCTCGCCGCGCAGCGGTTTCGTCAGATCGCCGCCGCCTACGAGACGCTGAGCAGTCCGGATGCGCGCCGCCGCTACGACACCACAGGCGATGCCACGGAGCGAAGCGACCCGCCGACGTTCGGCTTCGAGGGCTTTGACTTCTCGGTGAGCGTTGGCGGTGCCTCCGCGCCGACGTTCGGGGACCTGTTTGCCGACGTCCTGCGACAGCGTGACGCCCGCCAGGAGTCGTCGGCCGCACGCGGGGCCGATCTGCATGCCACGCTCTCGTTCAGCTTCGAGGACGCGCTCGTCGGCGGACGGCGCGAACTGGTGGTCACGCGCCAACATCATTGTCATGCGTGCCGCGGGAGCGGCGCGATCGGCGCCGCCGACCGCCGATGCGGTCACTGCGAGGGTACGGGCGCCGTCAAGGCAGCTCGCGGCTACATGGTGTTCACCCGCCCGTGTCCGCGGTGCGGCGGCACGGGCATCCAGGCCGCGGCGCGGTGCCCAACGTGCGGCGGCCGGCAGACCGAGATGCGTACGGAACCGCTGATGGTCAGCATTCCGGCCGGTCTCGAGGACGGCGCCCGCATCCGCGTGCCGCACAAGGGACATGCGGGGCGCGAGGGCGGCGAGCCCGGCGATTTGTACGTCACCGTTCGTGTCGAGCCGCATCCCCTGTTCCGCCGTGAAGGCGACGACCTCCACATCGTGGTGCCGGTGGCGATTCACGAGGCGGCGCTCGGCGCCAAGGTCGAGGTGCCCGCGCCTGGCGGCGCTGTGCGGCTCCGGGTACCGCCCGGCACCCAGTCGGGTCAGCGCTTCCGGCTGCGCGAGCGGGGCGTGCTGTCGACTCGATCGGGCCGCCGTGGCGACCTGGTCGCCGAGGTTCGCCTGGTGCTGCCGAAACTGCTCGACGAGCGATCGAAGGAGCTGCTCAGGGAATTCGGGCGGATCAACCACGAGGACGTGAGGAAGGATCTGGCGAAGGTGCAGGGGGGACAGGTCACATGAAAAAACCCGGCAAGGCCTTCTACATGATCAGTGCCGTGGCGCAGAAGTACAACATCCATCCTCAGACGCTACGCCTCTACGAGCGCGAAGGTCTGCTGAAGCCCTCGCGCACCGAGGGCAACACACGCCTGTACTCCGAGGACGATCTCGAGCAGCTCGAGACAATTCTGTCACTCACCCGAGATCTGGGCGTCAACCTCGCGGGCGTCGAGATCATCCTCAACATGCGGCGGAAGATCGAGCGAATGCAGAGCGAGGTGAACGAATTCATGGACTACGTGAAGCGCGAGCTCGCGCGCGGCATCGACGACTGGGAACAGCGCCTGTCGACCGCGCTCGTCAAATCCTCGCCGACCGATCTCGTCCGTGCCACGCCGCCGACGAGCGAATCTGCTCAGAAGAAAAC
>CAZCEL010000288.1:0-6664 GCA_964497175.1 uncultured Bifidobacteriaceae bacterium | reverse complement strand
CTGGGCCGCGGCCGCGCGCTCGGCCGCCTGCTTGCTGGCGTTGAGTGCCTCATCACGGCTGTCGAGTGCGTGGTTCAGCGCCAACCGGTAGTCACGCTGCTGGACCGCGTCGCGCGCCTGCCGGAGAGCGGCCCGGGCGGCCGCCAAGTGGTCGACCGCGTACCGCTCGGCGCCAGCGGCCTTCGCCGTATCGATAGCGCTCTCGGCCTGGTGTATTTCCTTCTCTGGTGGGGCGCCGCATCCGTAAGCAAACACAACCGACACGATGCCAAGAAGAAGTCCAGCGCCCGAGCGCGACATCGCTCGCAGTATACGTCGAACGCTGAGGCCGGCGCGCGCCCAGTCACGGGCCTGTAGTACGATGAAAGACCTGTCGCCTGACGATCGGCCGCGGGAGAAGCTGTGGCGACATGGCGCGGCCGCGCTCGGCGACAACGAACTGATCGCGCTGCTGCTCGGCAGCGGATCCCGGAGGACGACCGCGCTGGCCGTGGCCAACGAGCTGCTGCGGAGCGCGGGAGGCTTGCACGGCCTCGCGCGGTCCACGTGCACCGACCTGGCGCGAGTGGTGGGCGTCGGCGCGGCCAAGGCCGCTCAGCTGCTCGCCGCCCTGGAACTGGGCCGGCGGACGCTGGTGCGCGCACCTGCCGCCAGGGTTTGCCTTGGCACGCCCAGGGCGGCGGCCGAGTTTCTGCTGCCGAGGTTTGGTGCCAGGGCGATCGAGCAGTTCGGTGTCGTGTTGCTCGACAGCCGGCACCGTGTGATCCGGACGACGCTGGTGGCAGCCGGCACGTTGAATTCCACCATCGTCGAACCGCGCGAGGTGTTTCGCGAGGCGATGCTTGCCCGCGCGGCCGCCATCGTGGCGTTCCACAACCATCCCTCGGGCGATCCCATTCCGAGTCCCGAGGACGCCGCGCTGACGAGGAGACTGGCGGCGGCTGGCGCGTTGATAGGCATCGACCTGATCGATCACATCGTGCTGGGCGACGCGCGATACTTCAGTTTCCGGGAGATAGGGCAGCTCTAGCAGCAGAGGGCAAGGTGTCTCGCATCCTGTACTTCGACTGTTTCTCGGGAATCTCGGGTGACATGGTCCTCGGGGCCCTGCTCGACGCCGGCTTGCCGCTGAAGGATCTGCAGCAGGCGCTCGGCAGCCTCGCGGTGTCAGGATTCGAGGTGGCGTCCGAGCGGGTCCTCCGCTCCGGCGTGTCCGCCACGCGGTTTCTGGTTCAGGATCGCACCCCGAACCACCACCATCAGCATCATCACGACCACCCCGCTTCCAGCGGTCATCACGAACACCGCAGCCTGGCAGAGATCTGCTCGTTGATCGATCGTTCCGCGCTCACAGTGGCCGGTCGAGACCGGGCCAAGGCCCTGTTCCAGCGGCTGGCCGAGGCCGAGGCGGCCGTGCATCAGATGCCCGTCGAACGGGTTCACCTTCACGAGGTTGGAGCGCTCGACTCGATCATCGACATCGTCGGCGCCGTGTTCGCGCTCGACTGGGTTGGCGCCGACCGCATCGTCAGTTCCCCGCTCAACGTCGGCGGCGGCACGGTTCGGTCGGCACACGGCGTACTGCCTGTCCCTGCGCCCGCCACCGTCAAGCTCCTCGGCGGCGCGCCAATCTACGGAGGTACGGTGCAGAAGGAGCTCGTGACTCCTACTGGCGCGCTCATCGCGACCTCGTACGCAGCGTCGTTTGGACCAGTCCCGGCGATGACGGTGGAGCGCGTGGGCTACGGGGCCGGCGAGCGGAATCATCCCGAAGTCCCCAATGTCCTGCGCGTGCTGATCGGACGCTCGGCCGACGAGAGCCCTGCCACGCGCGTGGTCGTCATGGAGTGTGAGATTGACGACATGAACCCGCAGCTGTTCGGAGTGGCCATGGAGCGGCTGTACGCAGCGGGCGCGCTCGAGGTCTTCTACGTGCCGGTCCAGATGAAAAAGAACCGGCCGGGCACCTTGCTGACCGTCGTGGCGCCGAGGGAACTGCGAACCACGCTGACAGACATCGTCTTCAGAGAGACCACGACGATCGGCGTGCGGTATCAGGAAGTAGAACGGGACTGCCTCGCGCGCGAAGTGACCGCTGTCGAGACGCCGCTCGGGACCGTGCGCTTCAAGGTGGCGTGGCACGGGGGCCGCGTCGTGAACGCGGTGCCCGAGTTCGAGGATTGCGCGGCGCTCGCCCGGGCGCACAACCTGTCGGTAAAGGACGTGCAGGCCATCGCGGTGCAGGCCCATGGCACGCGGCACCTGCTTCAGCGCTCGTGAGCCATGGCCCACTTCTACATCACGACGCCGATCTACTACATCAACGCGGAGCCCCATCTCGGGCACGCCTATACCAGCCTCGTGGCCGACGCGGCGGCGCGCGCGCACCGTCTGATGGGCGAGGACGTCTTCTTCCTGACCGGCACCGATGAGTACGGCCAGAAAGTCGAGCGGGCGGCCAGGCGCGCCGGTGTGAGCCCGCCGGTGTTCGCGGAGCGCGTGTCGCAGCATTTCCGGGACCTGTTGCCGGCCCTCAATATCCGCAACGACCAGTTCGTGCGCACCACCGAGCCGCGCCATCATGCCGCGGCTCAGGCGCTGTGGCGGCGCGTACGGGATCGCGGGCACATCTACAAGGGTCAGTACGAGGGCTGGTACTGCACCGTGGATGAGGTGTTCGTCCCCGATACGCAGCTCCGGGACGGCCGGTGCGCGATCTGTGGCAACGAGGTGGAGCGCATCGCCGAAGCCAGCTACTTCTTCCGGCTGTCGTCGTTCCAGCAGGCGCTCGTCGATCACTACCGGAGCCATCCGGATTTCGTCACGCCGGCCGTGCGCCGCAACGAGATGCTGGCGTTTCTCGAGGCGGGCCTGGACGACCTCAGCATCAGCCGCACGACGTTCACATGGGGAATTCCCGTCCCCGACGACCCTGGCCACGTCATGTACGTGTGGTTTGATGCCTTGACCAACTATCTGACCGCCGCGGGATTCGGCGGCTCGGATGCGGCCGCCGCCGACCGCTTCGCCCGGTACTGGCCCGCCGACGTGCATCTCATCGGCAAGGAGATCGTCCGGCAGCATGCGATCTACTGGCCCGCACTCCTCATGGCAGCGGATCTTCCGCTTCCGCGCCAGATCGTGAGCCACGGATGGTGGGTCATGGACGGCGCCAAGATGTCGAAGTCGCTCGGCAACGTCGTGCAGCCGCTCGATTACGTCGAGCGCTTCGGGCTGGACGCGGTCCGATACTTCGTCTTCCGCGAAATGGTCTTCGGCCAGGACGCGAACTTCACCGATGAGGCGCTCCTCACGCGGCACAATGCTGATCTGGCCAACGATCTCGGCAACCTGGTCAGCCGGGCGCTGACCATGATCCAGCGGTACGCGCACGGCGTGGTGCCGACCGCTGACCCGCAGCTGCTGGGCCGGGAGCCCGAACGGGCGCTGGCTTCGGAGGCGCGTTCGCTCGTCGAAACGGTCAAGGCATCGCTGGCCAGTTTTCAGCTGAGCGTGGCGCTACGGGACATCTGGAATCTCATCGGTGCTGCCAACCGTTACATCGTGGTGCGTGAGCCCTGGGCGCTCGCAAAGTCCAGAGGGTCCGACGAATTGAACACCGCCCTGTACGTCGCCGCCGATACGGTGCGGTTGATCGCTGAGCTGATTCGGCCGTTCATGCCAGACACGGCGGAGCGGACGCTCCGCATGATCGGCCTCGAGCCGGAGCCCACCGCATGGATGGCGCTGCAGCCTGGAGGGCTGCAGCCCGGCACCACACTCGGCAGTCCGGGTCCTCTGTTTCCGCGCATCGATCAGACGTTGGAGGAACTGCGCCACATGCCTACCGACTCGCCAGGCCGCGTGCCACAACCCGACCGAGCGCCCTCGCCGTCCTCAGGCGACCGCATCTCCATCGACGAGTTCATGAAAGTCGAACTTCGGGTCGCGAAGGTGCTCGCCGCCGAGCGCGTGCCCAAGTCGAGCCGTCTGCTCAAACTGCAGGTCGATACGGGCACCGACCAGCGCACCATCGTTGCCGGCATCGGCGAGGCGTACGAGCCTGAAGCGCTCCTGGGCCGCTCCCTCGTCATCGTCGCCAACCTGAAGCCCGCCAAGCTGATGGGGGTCGAATCAAACGGGATGGTCCTGGCCGCAAGCCCCGAGGGCGGGAAGCCCGTTCTGCTGAGCTTCGAGGAGCCGCCTCCCGCAGGATCGAGGGTGCGATAGGGACGCCCGCGCGGTGATCGACTCGCATTGCCACCTCGCGGACGAGGCGTTTGCCGACGACCTGAACGAGGTCGTCGACCGGGCACGGCAGCGCGGCGTCGAGCGCACGCTCGTGATCGTCGAAGCGGGGCAGGCCGATGAGGAAGCTCGGGCGGCCAGGGTCGAAGCGCTCTGGCCCGAGATCGTGGTGTCGATCGGCGTGCATCCGCATGGGGCTCACCGATATGAGGGGCGCGCGGCGGAGGCGGCCGCCGAGGTACGCCGGCAGATGGCGCGCACGAGGTCGGCGCGCGCGGTCGGCGAAGTCGGGCTCGACTATCACTACGACTTCTCTCCGCGCGCGATCCAGCAGGCCGTGTTCCGCGCCCAGGTGCAGTGTGCGCGCGAGATCGGCCGGCCGCTGGTCATCCACACGCGCGAGGCCGACGCGGACACGATACGCATCCTCGAGGAGGAAGGGGCGGGCGAGATCGGCGGCGTCCTGCACTGCTTCACCGGCGACGCCCTGCTGCTCAAGGCTGGGCTCGATTTGGGTTTCCATATTTCGCTTGCGGGCATCATCACGTTTCCCAAGGCCACCGCACTGCGGGCGACGGCGAAGCTCGTCCCGCTCGACCGGCTCCTCGTCGAAACCGACGGCCCGTTTCTGGCGCCCGTGCCGCACCGGGGGCGGCGTAACGAGCCGGCGTACGTCTCGTATGTCGTGGACGCGCTCGCCGGCATCCACGGTGTGACGTCCGCGGATCTGGCGGCGGCAACAGTCAGAAATTTTCACACGCTCTTCGCGCCATGATAGAGTCCTACGGGCCCAACGTGGAAAAAGCGTCGCCGGCTCTCTCGCAGATCTTCGAATCGATCCGCGCCGATCTCGATCGGGTCGATCGCGAATTCGGCCGACAGGTCGAGTCGCAGGTCGAGCTGATTCCGACCATCGGGCGGTACATTCAGACGAGCGGGGGCAAGCGCGTGCGTCCCGCCGTCCTGCTCATGGCGGCGCGGCTCGGCGGGTACACGGGCGACCGCGCGGTACTCTATGCCGCCGTGGTGGAATTCATCCACACCGCGACACTCGTGCACGACGACATCATCGACGACTCCGACCTGCGGCGCGGCCGGCTGGCGGTCCATTCGCGCTGGGGCAACGACATCACCGTGCTGCTCGGCGACTACCTGTACATCAAGTCGATGGCCCTGGCGCTCACCCACGATACCCTCGACATCGTGCGCCTGCTCTGCGACGTGACGCTCCGCATGATCGAGGGCGAGCTCTATCAGCTCACCAAGAATGGTGACGCCGACATCAGCGAGGACCAGCACTTCGACATCATCCGTCGAAAGACGGCGTATCTTTTCGGCGGGTGCGCGCAAATCGGGGGCATGCTGGGTGGCGTCAGCCGCGATCGGGAGGACGCGCTCCAGGAGTACGGCTTCAACCTCGGCGTCGCGTTTCAGATCGTGGACGATCTGCTCGATTTCACCGGCGATCCTGGCGCCGTGGGCAAGCCGCTCGGCGCCGACCTGCGGGAAGGCAAGATGACGCTTCCGCTCATTCATCTGCTGCGGCAGGGCGACGAGGTTGGCGGGAAGATCGTCCGCGACATCATCGCGTCGCGAAGCGCGACCGACGAGCAGTGGAACCGCCTGCTCCGGAGTCTCCGCGACCATCGGTCGATCGACTACGCCTACCGCCGCGCCGAGGAGTACGCCGAGCGTGCCAGACGGCCCCTGTACGGCTTCCCGCCGAGCGCCGAGCGCGACGCCTTGCTTGCGCTGCCCGACTACGTGCTGTCGCGAGATCGCTGATCGCTAGTCCACGCCGAGTGGCGTGGTACCGCCATGCCGGAGAGCTCGCCCGCCCAGCGCATCCTCGAACTCCGCGACCTCATCCGCCATCACGAAGAGCGGTACTACGTCTACGCCGACCCCGAAATCGCCGACGTCGAGTTCGACCGCCTGGTTCGTGCGCTGCAGGATCTGGAGGCCGCCCACCCCGAGCTCGTCACGAACGACTCTCCGACCCAGCGCGTCGCTGGCCGGCCCGTCGACGGCTTCGCGACCGTCCAGCACGCCGAACCGATGCTCAGCCTCGACAACACCTACGACGAGGCCGAGCTGGCGGCCTTCGACGAGCGCGTGCGGAAGGGCGCCGGCCGGACAGAGCCGATCGTCTACGTGACAGAGCTGAAAATTGACGGCCTGAGCATCGCCCTCACGTACGAGGACGGCGTGCTCGTGCGCGGCGCCACACGCGGAGACGGCGTCCGCGGCGAGGATGTGACCGCCAACGTGCGAACGATCCGATCGGTTCCGCTTCGACTCGCTGGCGCTCACTCCGGGACGATTGAGGTGCGCGGCGAAGTCTACCTGCCTCGCGCGGCCTTCGACCGGATGAATCGCGAGCGGGAGGACGAGGGAGCATCCTTGTTTGCCAATC
>CAZCEL010000287.1:0-6676 GCA_964497175.1 uncultured Bifidobacteriaceae bacterium | reverse complement strand
CTGAACTCGGCCTTTAGCTGCGCCCGCAGATCTTCCAGTCGCTTCGAGAAGGAAGGCTGATCGGATTCAACCTCCGAAGACAACGCGGGATCCTGCACGGTCTCGCTGAAGTCGGCCATATCGATGTGGGGCACCTTCACCCCGTGGGCCGCCATCTCGATGCGGGCGGTCTCCTCTCGGCTGACATCCGACCATCGGCGCGGCCCGGGTCGCCTCTGGGAGGGTCGAGGAGTCGCCGTCGGCGACGGCTGCGGGGGCTTCGACATCAGAAGATGAAATAGATGAACGGGTTGTAAGCCTGCGTGGCCAGGACCATGGCTGACACCGCCAACAGGGCGAGCGTTGCCGCAGCTTTCGGCAGCGTCAGCGTGCGCGTCCAATCCCACGTCTGCGGCGCACCCCACACGATGGCGGCGGCGAGCAGCAGCGTCCCCAGGTAGTACGGCTGATACACGATGCCCGCGAGCAAGCCCGCTCCATCCTGGACACCGCCGACGGCCAGCATATGGCTCAGGTACCGAACGGCGTGCGGCAGGTCTCTCGCGCGGAAGAACACCCAGGTGATCAGGACGATCGCGAAGGTGGCGGCGATCCGCACGGGGGACGGAAGACGCGCGTAGAGCGCCGCCTTTCCGCGAACCCGCTCGAACGCCAGCAGCGCGCCGTGCAGCGCGCCCCAGATCACGAAGTTCCACGCCGCGCCGTGCCAGAGGCCGCCGATGAGCATCACGATCGACAGGTTCACGTACGTGCGCACGACGCCCTTGCGGCTTCCTCCAAGCGGCACGTACAGGTAGTCGCGCAGCCACGTGGAAAGTGAAATGTGCCAGCGATGCCAGAATTCGGTGATCGACTGGGAGCGGTAGGGAGAGTCGAAGTTCTTCGGAAACACGAACCCGAGCATGAGGCCCAGCCCGATGGCCATGTCCGAATAGCCGCTGAAGTCGAAGTAGATCTGAAACGCGTAGGCCGTGACGCCGTACCACGCTTCCAGCGGTTCGAGCGAGCCGGCCTCGAACGACAGATCGGCGATCTTCCCGCACGGGTTTGCCAGCAGCACCTTCTTCGCCAGGCCGACCGAGAAGAACGCGATGCCTCGCGCGAACTTCGTCGTCGTGTGCGTCCGCTCGCGGAGCTGGTCGGCCACTTCCTGGAAGCGGATGATAGGGCCGGCAACCAGCTGGGGGAACATCGTCTCGAAACACGCGAAGTCGATGAAGCTCTTGATGCCCGTCGCGCGGCCGCGATAGACGTCGATTGAGTAGCTCATCGATTGAAAGGTGTAGAAGCTGATGCCGAGCGGCAGCGTCACGCGCAGCGCCACATCGAGGCCGGTGAGGGAGAGCCCGAGCCGATCCACCAGCCCGTTGTAACTGTCGACCGCAAAATTGAAGTACTTGAAGAATCCGAGCAGAGCGATGTTCGCGCATATCGAGACGACGAGGGCAGTGCGCTGCCGCTTCGTTCTGGGGGCGCCGGGATCCAGCCTCTGCATCGGTCGCGACCACGACCTCGGGCCACCCAGAACGATCACCAGGCCCGCAATGTAGTCGATGAGCGTCGAGAGCAGCAGCAGCGGCGCGAACAGCGGGTTCGCCCAGCCATAGAAAACGTAGCTCACGATCGTCAGGCACAGATGCCGCGCCCGGCGCGGAGCCGCGTAATACAGCAGCAGGGTGAGCGGCAGAAAGTAGAAGAGAAAGAGGTACGAGCTGAAGACCATCTACGACTGGTGGGATGTCCACGAGCGTGTGGAGCGCACGTTCCAATCCCCGGCCCCGCTACGGCCGGCCGACGTCATAGTAGAGCGGCAGGCGCGACGCCTCGCTGTCGGAGATGAGCCGCTCGCCCTCGAGTTCATCGTGCGCGTCGTATCGCTCCACGGTCAGCGTCGATGCCGTGCCGGCGGACCTCTGGGCGCCCGCGATCACTTTGCCGTCGCGAATCACCCACTGCGCGATCCGCATGGTGCGCCCGGCTTCCTTCCCTGCGATAACGTCCAGCACGTCGTACTCGTTCACCGTCAGGGCGCTTCGGTACGGGAGGATCGCCGTCGGATTGGGGATCGGGCCGGGGCGCGTCAGGCGCACGTTGAGCACCAGCCGCCCGGCGTCGCCTCGTTCCAGCGCTCGTGCTGCGGCTCCCCCCGCCACGCTCGCCGGCCCGATCGGGCCGCTCGGGCGCCGCAGGTACGGGCTGCTTGCGACGTCAATCCAGGCGTACGGCAGCGCGTCGCCCCACGCGTTGGTCGTAACGCGCGCCCACGCCTCTACCTTCGAGAAGTCCTCGCTGAAGCGGCCCAGATAGACCTCGGTCTGTCTGCCGCCGGCGCGAGCCTGATTGGCTCCGCCCTGATTGTAGGGGCCCGTGATCGTCAGGAAACGCGGGTGGTTCGTCCAGCGCGGGTGGTTCACCTCGGCGCCTGCAAAGCCGGGCGCGTCGTTGATGTTCACCATCCACCGCGAGCCCGCGTCCACGTCGACCATCGTCACGTTGCGGTGCGCCCCGTCGAAATACCAGAACAGGGGCCCCCGCACGTGGCTGAGCGATGTCCAGCATCCCTCGCCCAGCTTCGTCCACGTCTTCTTCGTCAGGTCGGCAATGCCCGTGCTCGGATACGGAAACATGCCGCCAGCGCGCCTCCCGTCCGGCGTCACCTGAAAGCCCTCCGAGCTGACGAGCGTCGTGTTCCAGACGAGCTCGCGCCTCTCGGGTGCATCAATCGGAAACCGCGTGACGGTCGCGAAATGCCAGTCATGGGCGTCGGTTCCTGCGTACACCCACTCGCTGCCGTCGTTGGGATCCTCCCACACCGTCAGGGCGAAGCCATCGGCGAGCTTCCTCGCGCCGCGGCCGTCCCAGTCGACGATGAATATCTCGGGTGGCGCTGGAGGAGCGGAACGGGAGAACAGCACGCGGTTGGCGCGCGGCGTCAGCTTCGGTTCAGTATATCGTCCACGTTCGCCCAGGATGACCCGCTCGCCTTTCCCGTCCTCCGAATCAAAACCCATGAGGATCAGCTTGTCGCCCGCGCCCTCCGGATCGGTGCCATCGCCCTGCACCCAGACGATGCGCGTATGCGCCCCTGTCAGGCTGCGAACGAGCGCGCCCGGGCCCGTCGTGGCCTGGGAGTCAGCGGAGCAACCCGCCAGGAACAGGACGGGCAGAGCCTGGAGACACAGTGACAGGGCCAGTCGGCGCACGTTCACGTCCTTTGGGTCTGCAGAAGGTGTAGCCCGGACACGTGTGATCGTACACCCGGAGCTCGACGGGACAAGCGGGCAGCCGGGCCAGAGAGGTGCGAAGGCCGCGACCGCGCTACCTGCACAGCTGTAAAGGGTTACTCGGACGCGCCGGCGCAACCTGCTGCAACAACTTCAGCTGTTGCCGGCGCTGACTCTGTGGCAAAATCAGCGAGACAAACGGCTCCGTTCCCGATTGGGTCGGGATCTGTACGGAATTCGAGCGATGGAGAAGCACATGCTCGTTCCACGGCGTGCGTTGAGGTGGTTACCCGTGGCCATGGCGGTGGCGTCGTTGGGGGCCGCGGGCCCTGACACGCGCCTGCCCGAGGCCGCGCGGGCGGGCGACCTGAAGGCGGTGAATGCCCAGCTGGCGTCGGGCGCCGCCGTGAACGCCGCGGAGCCGGACGGCACCACGGCGCTGCACTGGGCGGTGTATCGCGACGACGGGGCGATGACGCGCCGCTTGCTCGACGCGCGTGCGAACGTGAACCTCGCCAACCGCAACGGTGCCACTCCGCTGACTTTGGCCTGTACGAACGGCAGCGCCGCGATCGTCGAACAGCTGCTGGCGGCCGGCGCCGATCCTTCGGCCGCACCATCGGGTGCGCCACCGCTCATCAACTGTGCGAGTGTCGGGGCCGCCGCTGCGGTGCGGATGCTGGCCGCGCGGGGGGCCGATGTCAACGGGGCGGACACCTGGCGAGGCCAGACGCCCTTGATGTGGGCGGCAGCCGAGAATCACGTCCCTGTCATGAAGGTCCTGCTGGAAGCGGGTGCCAAGGTTGATGCCCGCTCCTCGAGCGGCGCCTTCACCGCGCTCATGTTCGCGGTGCGCCAGGACGCCAGGGACGCGACGCGGCTGCTCATCGACGAGGGGGCCGACGTCAACTTCAGCACGCCGGCCGGTCAGACGGTCCTGCGCGTGGCCATCAATAATCGTCACTACACGCTGGCGGCCATGCTCCTCGACGCTGGCGCCCGGCCCAGCACGCGAGACAAGCAGGGCACCACTCCGCTGCATGACCTGGTGACCTCGCGGTCACCGCAGCGGCACTCGGGGAATCGGTTTGTGGCATTCAACGAAGGGGACCCGTCGCAGCTCGATAGCCTCGAGCTCATGAAAAAACTGGTGGCCAAGGGTGCCGATGCCAACGCGCGGACCGAGCCGGTGGCGGTCATTCATGAGCGGTGGACCGACAAGGGCATTTACAGCGCCGGCCGCCCGTTCATGGACAACGGTGTGAATCTGGGAGGCGCCACGGCTTACCTGCTGGCGGCCCAGGCTGCCGATGTCGAGGCCATGCGCCTGCTCCCGACGCTCGGCGCCGATCCGCGCCTCGCGACGCACGGGAACAATACGCCGCTCATGCTGGCCGCCGGCATCGGGTTTGTCGAAGGATCGCGGCGCTACAGGTCCGAGCAGGACGCGCTCGAGGCCGTCAAGTTGGCCGTGGCCGCGGGCGTCGATGTCAACGCCACCAACGCCAACGGCCAGACGGCGCTGCACGGCGCCGTGTACCGGGCCGCGAACAGCATCATCCGATACCTCGTGGAGGCGGGCGCCCGAACCGATTTTCAGGACGAGCTGGAGCGCACGCCTCTCAAGCTGGCCGAGCAGGGCTTCAACCAGGTCGCCAGCGTGATCCGGCGCGACAGTGCTGCCGCCCTGTTGAAGGAACTGGGCGCCAAGTCGGAGCCGGCTCGCACGATGAAGCCGCCCGACGCTAACTAGCACTGAGCCAGCGATGAAGACCGCGGCTCGAGCGATGGAGGGATCGATGGGAAGCCGACGGCGGCGGGGTGGGAGCTACGCGCTGGTCTGGCTGGCGGCCACCGCCGTGCCGATCGCCTTTGGTACCGCCTCGCACGCGCAAGCGCCTGCCGGCACGCCGCCTGCGGCCGCGGCGCCTGCCGCGGGGGCGGATCACAAGGCGGTGCTGCAGCGTTACTGCGTGACGTGCCATAACGAGCGTCTGCGTACGGCCGGCGTCGCCCTCGACGGACTCGACGTCGCCCACCCGGAGGCCCGGCCCGACGTGTGGGAAAAAGTCATCCAGAAGCTCCGGAGTCGGACGATGCCGCCGATCGAGCGGCCACGTCCGGACGACACGACCTACGACCGCCTTGCCCTCTCTCTGGAGACGTCGCTCGATCGGGCCGCTGTGGCACGACCGAACCCGGCGCGGCCGCTTCTGCACCGGATGAACCGGGCCGAATATCGCAATGCCGTCCGCGATCTGCTCGCGCTCGATGTCGACGTGAGCGCGCTGCCGGCAGACGATGCGACCTACGGATTCGACAACATCGCCGACGCCCTGGGCACCTCGCCCCTCCTGCTCGAAAGCTACGTCACGATGGCGCGCAAGGTCAGCCGGCTGGCGCTGGGCAGCCCCGCGGTGCCGCCGGGGACGACGACGTTCACGACTCCAGAGGACCTCACGCAGGACTTCCACCTTCGGGATCTCCCGCTCGGCACTCGAGGAGGCATGCGCGTCGAGGGCTACATGCCCGTCGACGGCGAATACGAGATCCGCGTGCGGCTCCGCCGGACTGCTGGCGGCACGGTCCGGGGCATCAACGAAGCGCATCAGATGGAGCTGACGCTCGACGGCAACCGGATCGGGTTGTTCGACGTAGGCAGCCGGGACGCGTACAGACCGACCGTGATCAACGAGCAGAACCCCGCTCAGACCACGAGCAAAGCGTTTACGGCCGACGAGCACATGCACGCGCGCCTGCAGGTTCCGGCGGGCCGCCATACGATCGTCGCGGCCTTCGTCGGCAAGCCGCCGGTGTTGTCCGAACAGGTGACGAAGCCGTTTCTACGGAGCTATGTCTCGGCCAACCCGCAGAGCGGATTGCCGGACGTCGATCGAGTGATGATCACCGGTCCCTTCCAGGCCGAGCGCCCCGACGACACGCCGAGCCGCAGGCGGATCTTCACCTGTCGTCCTGCGACGCCTGTTGATGAGCGGACGTGCGCCCGCTCGATCCTGTCCCGGCTGGGACGGCTCGCCTACCGGCGGCCGCTCGAGGCACCTGAGCTCGACCTCCTGCTCAAGTTCTACGACGAAGAGCGGCGCCAGAGTGATTTCGAAAGCGGGATCGAGCTGGCGCTGCGGTTCATCCTGACCAGCCCGCAGTTCATCTTCAGGCTGGAGGCCGAGCCGGCCGGGCTGGCGGAGGGAGCCGTCTACCCACTCGCCGATCTCGATCTCGCGTCCCGGCTCTCGTTCTTTCTCTGGAGCAGCATTCCGGACGAAGCGCTGCTGACGGCGGCCTCGCGGGGCGAGCTCGGCAAGCCGGAGGGGGTTGCCAGGCAGGTGCGGCGGATGCTCGCCGACCCGCGCGCCCAGGCGCTCGTGGAGAACTTCGCCGGGCAGTGGCTCTACCTGCGCAACCTGACGGGCACGCGGCCCGATCCGCCGACG
>CAZCEL010000286.1:0-6682 GCA_964497175.1 uncultured Bifidobacteriaceae bacterium | reverse complement strand
CCTCGAGCGAGCCTGCCGACGATCGCCGGCGCGTGCGGTTCGCCGCCACGCCGCCAATTTCGACCTACCTGTTTGCGTTCGCGGCCGGGAGGTTCGACGTTGAGACCGCTGACCGAGGCGGCCGCACGCTCCGCATGTTCCACCGCGAGACCGACGTGAAAAAGCTCGCGCGCAACCGCGACGCCGTGTTCGACCTGCACGCCTCGGCGCTCCGGTGGCTGGACGACTACACCGCGATCCCCTACCAGTTCGGGAAGTTCGACTTCGTCGCGCTCCCCGCCTTCCAGTTCAGCGGCATGGAGCATCCCGGCGCCGTGTTCTACAGCGCCCCGGCGCTTCTACTCGACGAATCGGCGACCGAGAGCCAGCTCCTCAATCGGGCCAGCCTGATCGCGCACGAGACGTCTCACATGTGGTTCGGCGATCTCGTGACCATGCGGTGGTTCGACGATGTGTGGATGAAGGAGGTGTTCGCGAACTTCATGGCCGCGAAGATCGTGAACCCGTCGTTCCCGGCGGTGAACCACGAGCTGCGGTTCCTCACGGCGCATTACCCGGCCGCGTACGCCGTGGATCGCACGGGGGGTACGCATCCGATCAGGCAGCATCTGGCGAACCTCGACGAGGCCGGGAGTCTATACGGCGCCATCATCTATCAGAAGGCGCCGATCGTCATGCGCCAGCTCGAGCTGCTTGTCGGCGTCGATTCACTGCGCGAGGGGCTTCGGGCGTATCTGAAGCAGTTCCAGTTCGGCAACGCGACATGGCTGGACCTGGTGCGGATCCTCGACGAGCGCGCCGGCCAGGATCTGGCGGCGTGGAGCCGTGCGTGGGTCGAAGAAGCGGGGCGACCCACGATCGAGACCAGCTGGCAGAAGACAGGGGAGGGGCGTCCGGTGCTGGCGTTCGTCCAGAGAGATCCGCGCGTCGGACAGGGGCTCCGCTGGACACAGCGGGTGGACGTAGTGCTCGGCGCGCCCGACCACACGCGGCGACTGCCGCTCGATCTGGGCGATGGGCGGATCGATGTGCCGGACGGCCTTCTGCCGCCGAGGCTGGATTTCGTGCTCCCGACGGGCGGCGGACTGGCGTACGGCGGCGTTGTCCTCGACGAGCGGAGCAGGGCGTTCCTGCTCGCACACGCCGACGAACTGGACGATCCGGTGACCCGCGGCGCCGTGTGGATCACGCTGTGGGACGAGATGCTCGATGGGAGAGTCGCACCGTCGCTGCTCGTCGACTCGGCGCTTCGCGCTCTGCCGCGCGAGATGGTCGAGCAGAACGTCCAACTGCTGGTCGGTTACCTGGAGGAGCTGTTCTGGCGGTTCCTGGCGCCGGACGCGCGCCGGGCGAGGGCGCCGGGCATCGAGCGAACGCTCCGGGTCGGCCTCATCCGGTCATCCTCGTCGAGCCTCAAGTCGACCTACTTCCGGGCGTTCCGGTCGATGGTGACATCACCAGACGGCGTGGCGTTTCTCGAACGCGTCTGGCGGCGGCGGGAGACGATCCGGGGCTTGACGCTCGCCGAGACCGACGAAACGTCGATGGCGCTCGATCTGGCCGTCAGGTCCGTTCCCGCCGCCGCGGCCATTCTCGAGCAGCAGCGAGCACGCATCGAGAATCCCGATCGGCGAGCCAGGTTCGAGTTCGTCATGCCTGCCGTATCTGAGCGTGCCGAGACGAGGGACGGCTTCTTCGAAAGCCTCGCCGATGTTCGCAATCGCCGCCGTGAGCCGTGGGTCATCGAGGGCCTGAGCTATCTCAACCATCCCCTGCGCGCCGAGGGGTCCACCAAGTATCTGCGCCCGGCGCTCGACCTGCTGGAGGAGGTCAAGCGAACCGGGGACATCTTTTTTCCGAGAAACTGGATGGACGCCGTGCTGTCGGGACACCAGTCTGCGGAGGCCGCGGCCATCGTCGGCGGATTTCTGCGAGAGAAACCAGACTACCCGGTGCGGCTTCGCCAGATCATTCTGCAGTCGGCCGACGTTCTGTTCCGCGTGGTCCGGATTGCTGAGGGGCCGGCGCTGAGAGACTGAAGAGCGGATCCGCCAGGTCGGCCGGCACCTTCGATTCGACCGAACCGTCATCATTGGGTCGGCGTCCTCAACCAGGAAGTACTTCTCCTTGCCTGACGTTTTTGACGGTCCGAGGTCGTATTCCAGCGAGGATTCAACTGCTGCCACGCGAGTGGAAGCCGGCACTGCGCTTGCACGCCACGTCGCATTCTGCCCAGGATTGCCCGCACTTTTGGTTCATGAACGTCGACGATGAGTGATCAGCTGCTAGCCTACTTCGCGGTGAAGAAATGACCGCTCAGCAAGCTATCTTGTCGCGATCCGGCGGCCGGCTTGCTGTCCGGTCGTTTCATTCCGCCGATTTCTCGATTCGTCCTACGCGGTGGTCCGCGCCCGCGCGAAGGTTGCGGTGCTCACCAGGTTATTCGCGATGACGCCGAGCCCGACCCACCGCTTCATGCCGTCGAGACCATGGTAGCGACAGCGATCGAGTCCATGACGTCGTTTCAAGACGCTGATTCGTCCTTCCGAACCGACGCGCCAGCGTTGGCCGCGACGGAACCACCGTTGTCGTTCGTGCGCCCGGCAGGCCGGCGATTTCGGCCCGCACCGCGGCAAGATCACGCGTCGGACGCCGCGATCGATCGCCGCCTGTTCATTGCGTGCCGAGCTGAAACCTCGATCGGCGGCAGCGATGTCCGGCGAGCGGCCAAAGATCGCCTGATGGCGATCCAGTGCGGGCGTCCACAAGGTAACGTCGGCCGGGCGCTTGATGTGCACCTCATAGGCCGTGATGATCTGGTGCTCCGATTCTTGGACCGTCACCAGCTTGCCAAACTCGTTCGGCCTCGCGATTTTCCCTTTGCGGATGATCTCCGTGTGCGGCTCGAAGATGCTCAGCACCTTGTCCGGCACGTGCGTGTCACCGCGAACGATTCGAGCCCTTGTCTGGGCAAGAATCCGCTCGACCATCGGCCGCATCTGGCGCAACTGGTCCTGCGCACACCGCAGCGACCGGCGAGCATCCGGCCTCACCGTACGCAGACGGTGACCGATGCGACGGACCATCGTGGCCGCGTCGCGGACGACGGCCCGCGTGGTGGCCATCAGCTTCCGATAGCTCTGCACCAGCGCCGGACGCATCTTGGGCGATCGGGCCGCGTACCCAATGATCAGGACGCGCCGCATGACACTGCGCAGGCGATTCCGCACGCGACCGGCTGGATCGCCCAAGGCCGTGCTCGCGCGTTGCATCGTCCGTGTCAGCACGCGCACGCTGTCTTGCAACAGGGTGCTATCGGTCGGGTAGTGCACATTCGTTTGTACGACCGTGGTGTCGATGCGAAATCGACGCCCGTGCGTGACCCCAACACGCTTCGCGACTTCAACGACTTGGCAATGCAACTGCTCGATGACCTCCGGTCCCAGCGCTCGCGCGATCTTCAGGATCGTCTTCGCGTCGGGCACGTCGCCGGCATCGATCCGCGTGAACGATCGGTACACCAAGTTGGCGCGGACCTCGTGCTCGAGGTCGTCATAGCTCCAATCGAACAGATGCTTCAGAATCAGCATGCGGATGACAACCTCCGCCGGCGTGCCGAGGCGGCCGCGACGTCGACTCTGCGGCCAGCGTCGTTCGAGCCCTTGGGCCACGACCTCAATCACGGCCTCGTCCTCGAGCAGTGTGTCGATCTTCCGCAACCAGTCGGGCCACAGTTTGTGCCCGTCGGGCAACAGCACTTCGAACAGACTCCGTTCGCGCTGTCGACGCTGAACCATGCCCGCTCCTTTGATGAGAAATCATGCGCGGGCAGTGTAGTACGACCGATCGATCGAGGCAACGCAGAATGAACCATTTGGTCACGGCCGGCCGCCGGCCATCAGTACAATTCAACGACTTACGCGGTCATTTCTTCACCGCGAAGTAGCCTAGTCCTGAGCAGGACCTTGCCAGTCGCTAAAGGGCATCTGGCAAGCGACTGCGGGCGGGAGGTTCAGCGTGCATAAGGAAATGGAGCTTTCATGACTGCGCTCAGACGGGGGGGCCTGCATGCACTGGTCGGCTCTATTGTGGCGCTTGCCGGTGAGGGTCTCCAGGCGCAACCCCCGGACCGCGTCCGCGTCATCATCGGCCTCCAGCAGCAGCCCGGACCGAACGAGCAGGCCCTGGTCCGCGCGTTCGGCGCAACGATTCGACATGTGTACTGGCTGGTGCCTGCCATCGCGGCCGAGGTCCCACAGTCGGCGATTCAGGCCCTGCGCAACAATCCGACTGTCACCCGCGTCGACGCCGACGTTCCGGTGTACGAGATCGACGCCGAGCTCGATGCCGCCTGGGGCGTGAAGCGCATCGGAGCGGGCCTGGTGCACGATGGAGGGAACAAAGGCGGCGGAGTCAAAGTCTGTGTGATCGACTCGGGAGTGGATTACACACACCCGGACCTGGCCGACAACTTTCTGAGTGGCTATGATTTCGTCAACGCCGACAACGACCCGTTCGACGATCGTGGCCATGGCTCGCACGTGACCGGCACCTTGCTGGCCCGGGACAACAACGCGGGCGTCGTGGGCGTCGCGCCGGATGCGTGGGTGCTCGCATACAAGATTCTCGACCAAAACGGCCAGGGCTTCATCAGTGATGCGGTCGCGGCGCTTCAGGAGTGCATCACCGCGGGAGGCCAGGTCACCAACAGCAGCTTCGGCACACAATCCGATCCGGGGGCGACTGTCAAGGACGCCTATGACGCAGCTGAGGGCCTGGGGCTGGTGAATGTCGCGGCCGCCGGCAACCGCACGAGTCTTTTTGGAACCTGTACGACGGTCGCGTTCCCGGCTCGTTACGGTTCCGTGATCGCGGTCACCTCGGTCGACTCGAATTCGAAGATCGCCAACACTTCGTGTCGGGGCCCTGAGGCGGAGCTTGCGGCGCCCGGCGTGAACATCAACTCGACCGTTCCGACCGGCAGCTGCGCGTACTGCGCATCGAGCGGTTATCGCACGTTGAGTGGGACGTCGATGGCGTCTCCACACGTCGCTGGGGTCGCTGCCCTGGTCATCGCGTCCGGCATCAGCGATGCCAACGGGAACGGCCGGACCAACGACGAGGTCCGACAGCGCTTGCAACTGACGGCGGACGATCTCGGCACCGCCGGGCGTGATTCGAACTATGGATATGGGCTCGTGGACGCCGATGAAGCGGCCCCACCTGCGCCCCCGAGTCCCCCGGCTGCACCGAGCAACCTGACCGCGACGGCCGTATCATCGAGCCGGATCGATCTGAGCTGGCAGGACACCTCCAACAATGAGTCCGGCTTCAAAGTTGAGCGTTGTACGAATTCCCCGTGTAGCGATGCGTTTGTACAGATCGCCAGCGTGGGTGCAGGCGTCACTTCGTACTCCAACACCGGACTGCAGGCATCCACGACGCACACGTATCGTGTGCGTGCCTTCAACGCCGGGGGCGACTCTGACTATTCCAGCCAGGCGTTTGCAACGACCCTGGCCGGCGCCGGCATGACGCTGTCCGTCGTGGGCTACAAGGTTCAAGGATTGCAGAGGGCCGACCTGACGTGGAGTGGTGCCACGTCGACGGATGTAGACATCTTTCGTAATGACGTGCCGATCACCACGACCGCCAACGACGGGTTCCACACGGACAATATCGGCTCACGGGGTGGTGGCAGCTACACCTACAGGGTCTGCGAAGCGGGAACGAGTAACTGCTCAAACGACGACACCGTCATCTTCTAGTGTCGGCCGGTTCGATCGTCGGGCCTGTCGCGATCCAGATGTCAGGCATGTCGATCCTCGCGGCGCCTTTCATGCTGCAGGCAGTGCTCTCGTTCACAACTGTAGCCCAGGGCCCTGTCAGCGCCATCGACGAGCCGCGCCAGGTCGTCGTTCGCACGGCCGCTGAGTGGCAGCGCCTCTGGAGGACACACAGCCCTGAATCGCCGGCTCCCTCAGTCGATTTCACGCAAGGCATCGTGGTCGGCGTGTTCCTGGGAGCGCGCCCAACCGATGGTTACTCGGTGCAGATCACCTCTGTCCGCGAGGAGGACAATCGCCATGTCGTCGAGTACCGTGAGCGCCGGCCCGATCCGGGCGCTCTCGTCGGCCAGGTCCTGACCGCGCCGTTTCAGCTCGCGACCCTGCCCCAGAACGTCGCATCGGTCGAGTTCAAACGAGTTGACCCCTGATCAGCGCCGGTTCCACGCGATCATCCGGCGACCGGTCGGCGGCGTGCTCACCGAAGATTTCTATTGAATTCATTCGCGCTTCCGGCATTATCCTTACTGTGCACAGACGGGTGACGCGAGTCACCGTTGGTCAACCTCGCTTATCAGCCTCCAGGAGTGCACGATGCGAACTCTGAAGACGTGGCAAACCCAGCGGCGGTTCATGCGCTACTCGCTGCACGTCCTCGCACTAGCGGGCCTTGTCGCTGCACCGCTCGTGCTCGGCCGCAACAAGGGGCCGGCCGTACTGGCACCCGGACTGTTCGAACGCGTCGAGGCCGCCTCGCAGGGCGGTCAGGGTTCGCTGCGGGGCACGGCGAGCCTCACCGGAACGGTAGACGCAGTCAAGCCCTTCAAGGCCGCGCAGGTGTACATCCGCCTGTCTCTTATACACATCTCCGAGCCCACGAGACTAGGCATGATCTC
>CAZCEL010000285.1:5785-6699 GCA_964497175.1 uncultured Bifidobacteriaceae bacterium | reverse complement strand
TCACCTGCCAGCGACTGCGCATCGGCCTGCGCGAAGGTCGTCGGCACGGCGTCACGGATGTCCGTTGCGCTATCGGGAACGAGCGAGGCGACGCGGACGTGCTCGGGGGGCAGCGTATGCGTCTGCTCGATGCCCATGATGGCCTCCCCGGCGTCGTCGCGGGTCCGCAGGCGGTAGGCCACTTTGACGTCGGGCAGCGACACGTCGGCGTCGAAGAGCAGATCGCTGATCAGACGGACGGTGTATTCGTACTGGAAGAACCGGTGCTGGTCGGCGGTCAGGTCCGGGGCCGAGCGCCCGCCCAGCACGTCAAACGGGGCGAGTTGGACGGCCGTCGGATCCAGCTTGGACCGGTCAACGACCGCCGTGAGCGGCCCGGTGTCGACGACCCGGCATGTGAGGACGATCGTAAACGCCTCGCCGACGCGCACGGCGCTCGCGCCGGTGCGCCACCAGCATTGCACCGGGTCATTGACATCCGCCAGGGCTACTCCGGGGCAGAGCAGCGACACAAGGACGAGCAGACGCCGAACCGTCGTCACCGCTGTCATCATAGTGCAGCCGCGCCGCCGCTGAACTTCCCCTCGACAAGATGCCACGTGTGGAGTAAACCTACTGGCCATGCACAGTCTTCGGTTGATCAGCATGCTCGCTGTGACGTTTCCCCTCGCGCTGGGGCTTCTCTCACGCGGTCTGCTGGCGCAGTCGGTTCACGAGGGCCAGTACGCGCAAGCCGACATCATCAAGGGCCAGGGGCTCTACAGGGCGCAATGCTCGACCTGTCATGGGACGACAGGTGACGCGGTCGGCGGGGTCGATCTGCGTCGCGGGCGTTTTCGAAATGCCAGGTCGGACGAGGAGTTGAGCCGGCTGATTTCGACCGGCATCCCCGGGACGGCCATGCTCGCGTTCAC
>CAZCEL010000285.1:0-5775 GCA_964497175.1 uncultured Bifidobacteriaceae bacterium | reverse complement strand
CATCCGCGCCGGGTTCGACGTCAACGCGCCGGCGGTCCGAATTGGGAACGCGTCGCGAGGGCAGACGCTGTTTGCCGGCAAGGGCACGTGCGCGACCTGCCACCGCGTCGGCCCGAGCGGCCCGCGGTCGGCTCCGGACCTGACCGATATCGGCATCACGCGAAATGCCGTGACCCTTCAAGGGGTCCTGGTGGATCCCGGCGCGTATCTGCTCCCGGCCAATCGCCCCGTACGGGCGGTGACCCGGGACGGCAAGGTCATCCAGGGCCGGCGACTCAACGAGGACACCTACACCGTCCAGATCCTGGATGAGAAGGAGCAACTCGTCTCGCTGGTGAAGGCCGATCTTCGCGAGTATCAGGTCCTGAAGACGCCCCGCATGCCGTCGTTCCGGGACAAGCTGGCGGGCGATGAAATCGCGGACGTGGTGGCGTATCTTCTTTCGCTGAGAGGGCAGTCATGACGATCAGTTGCCGCCGTGTGCTGACGACGCTGGCGGGTGCCGCGCTGCTCGTGGCTGGCCTGCCCGCGCAGCAGGTTGCCTCCGACCGGCTGCTGCGCGCCGCCCAGGAGCCGCAGAACTGGCTGACCTACAACGGCAACTACACGAGCAACCGCTACAGCCCGCTGAGGCAGATCGACACCAGCAACGTCAGGAACCTGGAGCAGAAATGGGTCTTTCAGGCCAACGTCATGGGGAACTGGGAGGCGACGCCGCTGGTGGTGGACGCCGTCATGTACGTCACGCAGCGGCCGAACGACATCGTCGCACTCGACGCCAAGACGGGACGCGCCTTCTGGATCTATCGCTATAACACGCCGACCGATCAGCGAGCCTGCTGCGGTTCAAACAACCGCGGTGTGGCCATCCTGGGCGACCGGCTCTTCATGGGCACGCTCGACGCGCATCTGGTGGCGGTGGACGCCAAGACCGGCCGGCTGCTGTGGAACACGCAGGTTGCCGACTACAAGACCGGTTATTCGATCACCCATGCGCCCCTCGTCATCAAGGACAAGGTGCTGGTGGGGGTCGGAGGTGGAGAATACGGCATTCGCGGCTTCATCGCGGCCTACGACGCTGTCAGCGGAAAGGAAGTCTGGCGGTTCTACACGATCCCGGGGCCGGGCGAGCCGGGTCACGACACGTGGGCCGGCGATTCGTGGAAGACCGGGGGCGCGCCGGTGTGGATCACGGGCTCCTACGACCCCACGCTGAATCTCACGTACTGGGGCGTCGGGAATCCCGGCCCGGACTGGAACCCCACGCAACGTCTCGGAGACAACCTGTATTCGGACTGCGTGATCGCGCTCGACGCCGACACAGGACGGCTGCGGTGGCATTTCCAGTTCACGCCCAACGATGCGTACGACTACGACGCGGTGCAGGTGCCCATCCTCGCGGACGTGACGTGGAACGGCACGCCCGTGAAACTGATGCTGTGGGCCAATCGCAACGGCTTCTACTACACGCTCGATCGCGAGACGGGCAGATTCCTGGTCGGGCGTCCGTTCGTCAAGGTGAACTGGGCGAGCGGTCTCGACGAGAAGGGCCGCCCCAACCAGACGCCCCCGAAGGAGGGCGAGGTGGTGTGGCCGGGCAATCAGGGGGCGACCAACTGGTACCCGCCCTCCTACAGTCCGAGAACCGGTCTCTTCTACGTCTCGGCGTGGGAGAACTACGGAACCATCTACCGCCGTGAAGAAGCCCAGTATCAGCCGGGACGATTCTTCGTCGGAGGGACCTTCACCGTCGCCGGTCCCGTGCCGAACACGCCGCCGATGCCGACGCTCAGACGCGGTCCGATCAACAACTGGACCGAAGCCGTGGGAACCGGGGCGGTGATCGCCATCGATCCGCGTACCGGCGAGCACAAATGGAAGTTCGAGATGAACGACGTCACCGACAGCGGTCTCCTGACGACGGCCTCTGACCTGCTGTTCACCGGCGGGCGTGAGGGCTACTTCCAGGCGCTCGATGCGCGAACCGGGAAGCTCCTGTGGAAGGCCAGCCTGGGCGGCCAGATCGTCGCCGGCCCGATGACGTACGAGGTGGACGGCAAGCAGTACGTCGCGACGATCGCCGGACAGAACCTCGTGTCGTTTGCGCTCCGCGACTGATTCGGCAGCGCGTCGGTGGCCGCTCCACTACGAAATGTCGTTCTTGCGGCGGCTGCCGCAAGCCTGGTCGCCCTGCTGCTGGCCGTTCCCAGCATCGGCGGTGTCAGCACCTGGAAGTACGTGCTGGCCGCCATGGGTCTGGCCCTCTTCGTGCTCGCGGGACGGGGGACGAAGAAGAATTAGCAGCATGAAACCGCGCTAACGCCGCTCCCCTGCCGACGTTGGCGTGTGCGGCAGATGAGACCGCCCCTCCGCATCGAGCGCCACGGTGCCCATCAACCCGCCTTCGGCGTGATCGAGGATGTGACAGTGATACATCCAATTGCCGGGCCGTTCGTCGAAATGGACGAGTAGCCTGACGGTCTTCTCGAACGGGATGTTGACCGTGTCCTTCCAGACAATCGGCCGAACGGGCGCTCCCTTGTCGTCCAGTACCTGAAAAAAGAAGCCGTGCAGATGCAGAGGATGTGACCATTTCGTCGTGTTGGTCACCTCCCAGATCTGCGTTTCCCCCACCGCGGCACGGACCGGCTTGGCCTTCGCGAACGGCACGCCGTTGATGCCGTACTCGAAGCCCTCGCGCGTCTGCGCGAGCGTGAACTTGAGGTTGACCTCCGTCGCGCCTGCCCTGGTCAGCGGCGCAATCGACCGTGCCACCTTCGGCGGTGGAGGGCCCGAGTATGGAAGAGCGTCGGCGATCCGGACGGTCAGCAGGTCTTCGATGTCGCGATACTCCACGCTGCCGTATCCCCTGTTGTAGAGCAGCGATCGCAGAACCAGCTGCCGCGTCGGGGCCGGACGCGGCGTCACAATGAGGTCCGCGCGCTCGCCGACGGCGAGCACGAGGTTGCGGCTCTGCTCGGGATACTCCTGGAGTCCACCGTCTCCGCCGATCTTGGTGAACTCGAGTCCTTCCAGATCCAGATTGAAGTAGCGGCTCTTCGCCGCGTTCACGACGCGCCACCGCTGCGGCGCGCCGTCTCTCGCGGTGAGCGATCCGCCCCGGCGGCCGTTGACCAGCACGTGGCTGCCCTCCCGGCCAAACACCATGCCGGCCGGTCCGCCGCTGTCGGGCGCCTCCAGGTTGCCGCGCTCGTCGAGCGCGATGTCGCTCAACACGAGCACCAGCTCGTCAGCGACGCCGACCCCGTCATCGGGATCCTCCACGAGCAGGGGACCGTAGAGGCCGAACCCGACCTGCGCCGCCGACATGACATGAGGGTGATACCAGTACAGCCCGGCATCGCGCACGACGAAGTCGTAGGTGAAGCTCGAACCCGGCTGGACCTCGGGCTGCGACAAGTCCGGGACGCCGTCCATCTCGATCGGCACGCGCACGCCGTGCCAGTGGACGGTGGTCGGTTGGGGCAGATGATTCGAAAAGTGCGCGATGAGGCGATCGCCGACTCGCACGCGCACGAGCGGACCGGGCAGGCCGCCGTTGTAGGTCCACGCCTTGACACGCTTGCCGGGCGCGATCTCCACCTCGGCCACCCTCGCGTCGAGATCGATCTCGACAATCCGCGGATCCGGGTTGCGGTCAGGCGCCTCGGGAAGAGCGAGCGCCGACTTCCAGCCCTCTGGCTGCAACGTGGTCTGGCCTCGTGCGGAGGCGGCAGGCAGGCACAGGATCGTGACAAGGCACATGGGACCAGTCAGCCGCCTCGCCCCCTTCGCAATCCATCGCGCCTGACTCGGCATCATCAGCCCTCAGACCAGCTTCACCCAAACGTCTTGCCGCGCTGTCGCGTATCCGATTGCTCCTGCCGAGGTCACGCCCTTGGCCTTGAGGTGGCGCACGAGCCTCGGTCCCTGATCCTTCGGCACCGCGATCAGGAGTCCCCCCGACGTCTGGGGATCGAAGGCAATCTCCGTCAGAGCGCGTCCCACTGCAGGATCGATGCCGACCTTGTCCGCCAGATAGTCGCGGTTCCTGCGACACCCACCAGTCAGGAAGCCCTGTTCCGCCAGGCGCCGGGCGCCCGGCAATAGTGGCAGTTTCCCGGCGCGGAGCACGAGGGTAACGCCGCTGCCGGCAGCCATTTCGAGCGCGTGGCCCAGCAGACCGAAGCCCGTCACGTCGGAGCAGGCATGGACATCGAAGGTCCGCATCACATCGGAAGCCGTCCGGTTGAGCGCCACCATGGACGCTACAGCCGCTCGCACGTTGGCGGCGGACGCCTTCCGCCGCTTCAAGGCGGTGGTCACGATGCCGGTGCCGAGCGGCTTGGTCAGCACCAGCACGTCGCCAGGCCGAACGCCGATGTTGCGAACCACCCGCTCCGGGTGCACGACACCGGTGACGGCCATCCCGTACTTGAGCTCCTCGTCGATAATGGTGTGCCCGCCGATAACCACCGCGCCGGCCCGCGCCACGCGCTCGGCTCCGCCGCGCAGGATCTCGCCCAATACCTCGATGCCGATACGCCCCTTGGGAAACGCGACGATGTTCAATGTTGTTCGGGGTTCCCCGCCCATGGCGTACACGTCGCTCAGCGCGTTGGCGGCGGCGATCTGGCCGAACACGAACGGGTCGTCCACGATCGGCGTGAAAAAATCCACGGTGTTGACGATCGCCAGATCGTCGCGCAGGCGAAATACCCCCGCATCGTCGGACGTCTCGGTTCCGACAATCACGTCCTCATGGACGAACTTCGGCAGGGAGTGCAGCACGTGCACCAGGTCGGCCGGGCCGAGCTTGGCCGCTCAACCCGCGGCCACGACCTGCTGCGTCAGGCCCACGGCCTTGAGCTGACGTCGCCGACCGAGCGCTTTCCTTCCCACGCGTCTCACCATCGGTTCGACTGCCTTTACGATACCCGCTTCCTGAGCCGTCTCACATCGCCAATCCTGACCGTGAGCCCCTCGCGGTCGAAGTATTCGAGCAGCGGAACGATGTACTTCCGGCTGGTGCCCAGCAGATCGCGAAACGTTCCGACCGCGATACTGCCGTTGGCGTCCAGGTGGCGGCACAGCGCTGTGCGCACCTCGTCCAACCCCTCACGGGAGAAGTACAAGTCGGGCGCCACCTTGACGACCGACTGCGCGCGTTCCAGGACACGGATGAGCTCGAGAAGCCTCGCGCGTGTGACGCCGACTTCCTGCTCGACCTGTTTCAGATCGGGCGGCGCCAGCTTCTGGCCGTTCAGCAGCGCCGAGACTTTGTCGGCGAGACGCTGGTCCCGGTCGTGGAGCCGAACCTGGTGGTCCTTCAGCCGGATCAGATTACCTTCGCGCACCAGCGTCCGCTCAAGCGCCAGCTGCTCCACGGCCGCACGAAAGATGCGGGCCTCCACGGGACGCGCGATCTTCTCACGCAGCGCTTCCATCTCCATGCCCGGGACGAGAGGACGTGCAGCGTGGAATTCACCCAGCGTGGCGATCACGCTGTCTCTGAGGCGCGCCCACTTGCGCTCGGTCGTGTAGAGCGTGTCGCTGTCGAGCGCCAGCGCGCGGATGCCGTCAAAGCCGTCGACACGCGGGGCCGTCTCGACGTCGGCGAGGTTGAGGAACTGGGACAGCGGCTCCAACGGGATGGCGAACTCGTCGATGTCGTCGAGAAAGCATCGAGCGACGACGGCAACGCTTCCGTCGCGCAGTTCGCGGAGACGCTCCTCGGCGGGACGCGCGCCCCGAGCCGGCTTGCGAGCCCACGGG
>CAZCEL010000284.1:0-6709 GCA_964497175.1 uncultured Bifidobacteriaceae bacterium | reverse complement strand
GCGCTGACCATCGCCGCCGCGTCGGATCTGCAGGCGGTGCTGCCGGTCGTGGCGGATCGCTTTCAGCGCGACACCGGCCACCCCGTGAAGCTGACGTTCGGGTCCTCGGGCAATTTCTTCGCCCAGATCCGGAACGGCGCGCCCTTCGACGTGTTCTTTTCGGCCGATCTCGAGTATCCGACGCGTCTGCTCGAGGCGGGCCTCGTGGAGCGCGACGGCCCCGTGCAGTACGCAACCGGGCGCCTCGTCCTTCTGGGACGACACGGTCTTGGCGTGGACGTGCGCCAGGGCCTTGCCGTTCTGAGCGATGCGCGAATCAGGCGTATCGCCATCGCGAATCCGGCGCACGCTCCGTACGGACGTGCCGCCGTCGCGGCGCTGCAATCCGCCGGGCTGTACGATCAGGTGCGCTCGAAGCTTGTGTACGGCGAGCACGTGTCCCAGGCCGCGCTGTTTGTCGACTCCGGCAGTGCGGATGCCGGGATCGTTGCGCTGTCGCTGGCGCGGACCCCTACCCTTCGCGATCGAGGCGGCATCGTCGAGATCCCGCCGTCTCTTCATCCCCCCATCGCGCAAGCGGTGGTCATTCTGACGGCTTCCCGCCGCAAGGAAGCGGCCCGCCAGCTGCTCGCCTACATCGGGCGACCCGACATCGTGGAGCTGCTTCAGAGGTTCGGCTTCGCGCCCCCGTCGGGCGCTAGGAGGTGAGACGAGTGGACTGGACAGCCATCCTCCTCAGTCTCGAGCTCGGACTTGTCGTGTCGGTGCTGCTCCTGCTGATCGGCGCGCCGATCGCGTACTGGCTGGCGTTCTCGGCCTGGCGCTGGAAGTTTCTCGTCGAGGCCGTGGTGGCGCTGCCCTTCGTGCTGCCGCCAACCGTGCTCGGCTTCTATGTGCTGCTGGCGATCGGGTCGCGGAGCCCGTTGGGCCGCCTCTGGGAGGCCTGGACGGGCCGCGGCCTGGCGTTCACCTTCGAGGCGCTGGTACTGGCCTCGGTGCTCTACAGCCTGCCCTTTGCCGTTCAGCCAATCGCGGCGGCCTTCTCGCAGGTGGACCGAACGCTTCTCGACGCCTCGTCGACGCTCGGCGCCTCCAGGTGGCGCACGTTCCGCCGCGTGGTCCTGCCGCTCTCGGCCGAGGGTGTGATCGCCGGCGCCGTGCTGAGCTTCGCCCACACGCTCGGCGAGTTTGGAGTGGTGCTGATGGTGGGGGGAAACCTGCCGGGTGTGACGCGCACCGTCTCGATTGCGATCTACGACCAGGTGCAGGGCCTCCAGTACGACGTTGCGGGGAGAACCGCGTTGCTTCTGCTGCTCTTCTCCTTCGCAGTGCTCACGGCCGTCTATGCGCTGGTCCGAAAGCCCTGGTCGGTCGCCGTGCTGCCATGACACGCGTCGTGAAGGACGGCCTCGGCGCTCACGTGGCGGTCGAGGCCGGTGGTCTCGAGGCGACGATTCGCGCCCGGCTGTCTGGCGCATTCGAGCTGGACGTGGCATTCCAGGCCAGACCCGGCATCACGATTCTCTTTGGCGCATCGGGCTCGGGCAAGAGCACGCTGCTGCGTTCGCTGGCGGGCCTGCTCTCCCCCGATGAGGGCCGGATCGTGCTCGACCGCCGCGTGCTCTTTGATTCAGGCCAGCGCGTCGCCCTGCCCCCGCATCAGCGCAACGTGGGCTACGTGTTTCAGCAGCTCGCGCTCTTTCCGCACCTGTCGGTCGCGGCCAACATCGAGTACGGCCTGCACGGGCTTCCAGCGCCGGTCCGCCGGTCGACAGCCGCGGAGGTGGCCGAGTCGTTCAGAATCGGACAGCTTCTGGCCCGCATGCCGGCGGCCATTTCGGGCGGCGAGCGCCAGCGGGCGGCGCTGGCCCGCGCCCTGGTGATGGACCCCTCGCTGCTGCTGCTCGACGAACCGCTCGCGGCGCTCGACTACGCGACGCAGTCGCGCATCATCGACGACTTGCGTGCCTGGAACGCGGCGCACCGGATTCCCATCCTCTATGTCACGCACTCGCACCGCGAGGTCTTCTCGCTCGGCGAACGGGTCATCGTGCTCGACCATGGGAAGGTGCAGACCCAGGGGATCCCGCACGAGGTGATGGACGCGCCGGCCCAGGAGGGGCTGGCCCGGATCGCGGGTTTCGAGAACTTCTTCGATGGATCGGTCCTCGCGCATCGGCCCGACTCGGGCACGATGCAGTGCCGGCTCGACAGCGGCACCGACATGGAGGTGCCCCTCGCCGCCCTCGCCCTGGGCGCGCCTCTTCGCCTCGCGATCCGCGCCGGCGACATCCTGGTGGCGACCGAGCAGCCTCGCGGCCTGAGCGCGCGCAACATCCTGCGCGGTCGTCTGCTCTCGGTCAGGCGCGAGGGCCCGAGGGTCGTCCTGTTAGTCGACGCCGGCGAACGCTTCAGCGTCCACGTGACGCCGGGAGCGTGCGACTCGCTGCGGCTCGCGCCGGGCGCCGCGGTCTGGCTCATCATCAAGACGCATTCGTGCCGGGTCGTATCGGACCTGGCTCGGTCCTGAGTGCCAGCCTGCTCGATGGTGTGCTTCGTGACAGACAACGTGAAACCCACTATCTGCGAGGTCCCATGTCCCTCCTCACCGTCCGCGCCGCCGCAGGACGACTGGGCGTCGGCTACTCCACGCTGAAGCAATGGATCTTCAAGGGTCGGGTTCGGACCACGCGGACCGAGGGCGGCCACCACCGCATCGCCCAAGCCGAGGTGGACCGGCTGCTCGCCCGTCAGGGCTCAGGCCGAGCCCGCCGTCGCCGTCAGCCGGCCACGAGCGGGCTGATCGTCGCACTGAGCGGGCGGAACCGGCTGCGCGGGTTCGTCGAGGAGGTCCGCAGCGATCGTCTGCTCGGCCAGGTGCGGCTCCGGATTGGGGATCAGACGCTCACGGCCGTCATCACGGGCGATGCCATCGCCGAGCTGGGCCTGCGCCGCGGCGACGATGCGGTGGCGATCATCAAGTCGACCGAGGTGATGATCGCCAAGGAAGCCAACCCGGCCGGGCCCTCCAGCGCGAGACCCACGAAACACCGGCCGCCGAGAGCTGATCGCTGAACGCTGAAAGCTCGTCGCTGAAAGCTACCGCACCTTTCCGTAGTAGATGGCGTTGAAGAGAAACTTGAACGTGCCGTGCGGCTGGGCCCGCCACACAATCTCGGGACCCATCAGGACGGTTCGCCCCTTGCCGAGCGGCGCGTCGAGAATCTCCACCGCCTGATTCAAGTAGTGCTGCCCCCACGCCCACCCGCTTCGGAGCGGCGCGGGACTGCCGATCCAGGCGACCCGCCTGACGCCGGCTGCCGCGGCCTCGGGCGGCAGCCGGAACGCCTCGCTGTGGTCGAAGAACACGTGCACCGGATCGTCGACACCATACGCGAGCGGATGCGTCGTGTCGACTCGGGCCTCGAGAAGGGAGCCCGGCACGAAGAACTTCTCGGGTGGCAGCGGGATCTCGGCGTCGCCGACCCGTTCGACGAGGGCGTTCTGAATAGGCAAGCCGAAATGCTTCGCGACGGAGGTCGACGAGCCGATCGCGACGAGCGTGCCGCCCTCTTCCACGAACTGCTTGAGCTCCCTCACCGTCCGATCCACCGACACGCTACCGAGCCGGTCGTGGAACTCTGGAGGAATCGCCGTGGCGGGCGGCTGGCCGACCGGGGCGCCTGGCCGCGCCGGGATCGCCCCGTCCACGAAGATGAGGACGTCGAAGCGCGCGCCTAGGTTGCCGGCGTCGAGTGTCTTGGGAAACACGACCTCGAATGGGAACTCGAACCGCTCGAGGAGCCACCGCGTCCAGCCCGACGGCATGGATCCGCCGTACTGGTCCCAGAGCCCGATGCGAACCGGGGCGAGCTGCATCGACTCGCCGGGCGGACGAGAAGCCACGGCGTTGAAGCTCAGGCCCTTCTCTGTGGCGAGCCGTCCGAGCACGTCAGACGTCGAACGCCTCGCGGGTACGAACATTGCCCCCGGTCCCTCCCTCCTGCCGCCGACCATCGTCTCCGACTTCAGCCAGTAGACGTCCTCGCCGGCCTTCAGCAGCCGGTTCACCGCGACGAACGCATCGTTGACCTGATGGCTGAGCAGATAGCCGCCGCCTTCGGGTGCCCGCTCGACGGTTCCTCTTGGAGGCTCGACCACGTCGGGCAGCCGCTCGAACGGGCCGTCGAATCCATCGAGAATGCGGTCGAACGTCACGCCCATCGAGTACGAAAGGTTGTAGCCGGCTACGTCGTACGGGGCCCTGGGCGGCGCACCCGGATACGGGATGTCATCGGGATGGACCTGGGGCTCGAACATGTCGAGTACGTGAGGCCTGAAAGCCTGCGCCGTCTTCACCACGAAGGAGCCCGCCGGATACTGCGTACCGTCGACAGCAAACGCGCGGGTGGCTCGATGAACCACGACACCGGCGCGGATGAGGATGTTCACGAACTTGGTGGCCGTGAGGAAATCCCGCTGATCCGACCTCAGGATGTAGCCGCGAGGGTCGCGCGTGCGCGGGTCACGCAGCACGGTCTCGTAGAACTCGGCCGGTACGGTGCTCCCCCGGTCCGCAGAGCCGGCGGCGGCCTTCACCGAGTCGATGCGCCGCGGGTGAATCGTCCACGAGTCCCGGCTGCCCTTCTCGATCGCGTTCTTCCCCATCCTGTACATGTTGAAGAGGAAGTCCTCCTTCCGCTTCGACGCGATGTCCAGAACGGCCAGGTTGGTCGTCATCGAGTACTCGATCGACTGGCGGAACCGCCACCGCTGCGGGGCGATCGGATTGGGCACGTCGCCGCGCGGGAGCTGCATCTCGGGCACGAAGGGTATCTGAACCGGCGTCGGATTTCCGATCATCTCGGTCAGGATGCCGATCTGGTTGTGAAAGTACGACGTCGTGCGAATGCCGCCGTTGAACCACGTCGAGTAGGGCGCGCCCGACCGCATCACCGCCCCGGGCTTGCCCTCGACTGCCAGCCTCGTGTGAATCGCCGCGCCCACCAGGTCGATGCCGAGCGGGATCAGCGGATCGAAGTTGTAGTTGAAGGGATCGCGGAACGGCGGCGCGAAGAGGACTGTGCCGGCGGGTCCCGTCTGGTGATGGTTGTACATGATGGCAGGAAACCACTCCCGGTACATCATCCGGTTCGCGTGCTCGCTCTCCGGCTGATTCATCATGTAGAAGTCGCGGTTGTTGTCGTGACCGATGTACTTCTGGTACAGGCGAGGCAACCCGCTGGTCGACCGTTTCCGCTCGTCGGGCTCGCGCATATACCAATTCGACACGAGCTCCATGCCGTCCGGGTTGACGAGCGTACAGAGCACGATGACGTCGTTGAGGATCCGGAGCGTCTCCTGGTCGGTGCGCGAGCCGAGTCGATAGATGATCTCGATGAGCTGCTGCGCGCCGAGGACCTCCGTGGCGTGCAGGCCGCCGTCGATCCACACCACGACTTTGCCCTCGCGCGCGAGCTGGCGGGCCTGATCGTCGGTCAGCGTTTCGGCCAGCGCCAAGCGGCGGCTGATGTCCTTGTACTTCGCGAGATTCTTCTGGTTCTCCGGTGACGTGATGATGGCCGTGTACTCGGTGCGGCCCTCAGCGGTCTTTCCAATGTCCACGACTCTCACACGGTCCGATTCCCGGTCGAGCTTCTGGAGATACTGCTCGTACTGCGTGTAGTTGACGAGCATGTAATCGTCGCCGATGTCGTGGCCGAACTGCGCTCGCGGACTCGTGACGTCGGCGGCCCTCTTCTGCGCGATCGGCGCGGCCACACTCGCAGCGAGGACCAATGCCAGCGCGACGCGCAGACGCCTTTGTCGACCCGGGCACGGCATTGGTTTCGTGAACCGGCATGTCTCGGCCATCTGCTCGGATGCTCCAGTCCGGAAACTATTCATGGCCGGCGGCGCCTTCGAGCCTCTCCCTCTTCGGACCGGCTGCACCGAGGCTCCAGCCGGACGGTCGCGACCGACTGGTCTGCCGAGCGCACTCCACTGTCGGCTTCATGCGAGCAATGGGCCGAGTGTAGCTGAACTGGCCCATTCATTCGGCGATATCCACCTGACACAAAGCGTCAGTCCTCTCAGGAAACCGTGTAGAGTTCACAGTTCCGTCCGACCGGCTGAAACACCCAGTAAGCTCCTGGCGGCGATTCCCACGGCCTCCCTAGGCATGGCCCTTGCTTGATGTCCGACAGGCTTGCAACTTCCCTCAGCTGGAGGACTCTCATGCTGGCACGCTTCGACAGGCCCCAGATGCTCGCGGTGCTGGTGATGCTCGCCATCACCACGATGGCCTGTTCCACCGACACGCCGACCGACCCGACCGGCAGTTCCGCAGCATCAGGGGGATCGGGTGGCGGCGTCGGCGGATCCGGTGGCGGGACGTCCGGCGGATCAGGCGGCGTCGGCAGGTTGACCATCAAGATCACCGACAGCCCGTTCAGCGAGGCCAAGGCGGTGCTCGTCAGATTCAACGAGGTCAGCGTGCACCGAAGCGGAGCCGGGTGGGAGAGCCTGCCCTTCAGTGACGGGGGCTCGGGGCGCACCTGCGACCTGAAGAAGCTGCAGGGGCCGGTCGACGTGCTCGGCGCGGGAGCGCTGCCAGCGGGGCATTACACGCAGATCCGATTGACCGTCGAGAGCGCCGACATCTACCTCGAGAACCAGTTCGGAGCGCTCCAGGTGGATGCCAGCCTGG
>CAZCEL010000283.1:0-6715 GCA_964497175.1 uncultured Bifidobacteriaceae bacterium | reverse complement strand
CCGCGCGCAGGCCGGCAATGCCGCCGCCGACGATCAGAAAGTCCGGGGACGTCAACTCCAAACGTGGAATGTTATCCTAAGAAATCGCGGCCACCCACCTGATGGATCCTGTGCGCGTCGACGTTCCCACACCTTCCCGCCGGTACGTCATCACGCTCGGCGAAGGCCTTCTCGAACGACTGCCGCGGCTGCTCGACGAGGTCAGGGCGCCGCCCCAGCGGTTCGTGGTGTCCAACCCGCTCGTCTGGCGGCTCCACGGACAGCGGCTCGCCGAGGCCGGCCTCTCCGATCCGATCCTCCTGCCGGACGGCGAGCGCTTCAAGCATCTCCAGAGCGTGTCGCGCATCTACGATGCGCTGGTTCGCGCCCATGCGGATCGCGCGTCGACGATTGTCACCTTTGGTGGAGGTGTGATCGGCGACATGGCCGGATTCGCGGCGGCTACGTACCTACGCGGCGTCGCGCTGGTGCACGTGCCGACGACGCTCCTCGCCCAGGTGGACAGCGCGATCGGCGGCAAGGTCGGCGTCAATCATCCGCTCGGCAAGAACCTGATTGGCGCCTTCTACCAGCCGCACGCGGTGGTCGTGGACCCCTCGGTGCTTGCCACGCTGCCCCGTCGCGAGTTTCGTGCGGGCCTCTACGAAATCATCAAGTACGGCGTCACATCGAGCGCGGGATTGTTCGACCGCGTGTCCCGCGACCGGCGCGAGCTGTTCGCGAGGAAGCAGGACGCGCTCATCGCCGTCATCAGCGAGTCGTGCCGCATCAAGGCGGCCGTCGTCGTGGCCGACGAACGTGAGGCCGGCCCGCGCCGCGTGCTGAACTTCGGCCACACGGCCGGTCACGCCCTCGAGGCTGTCACACGGTATCGGCGGTATCGCCACGGCGAGGCCGTGGCCTACGGCATGCTCGTCGCGGCCGACCTGGCAGTGGATCGAGGGGCCTTTGCCGAAGGCGACCGCAAGGCGCTCGCCGCCGTCATCGCCAGCCTCGGGCCCCTTCCGCCGATTGCTGACGTGTCATCGGCGCACATCATCGACGCCATGCAACACGACAAGAAGATGATCGCGGGACGGCTCCACGTCGTGCTCCCCACGGCGATCGGCGCCACAACCATCGTAGACGATGTGACGGAGAGCGAAATGAGGGATGCGCTGGGTCGCGTGGGCTTCGCGCGGTGAGGGCGCGTCTCGGGCCCTTCCTGCTCAGTCCCCGAGGCCGTACTCTCTGAGCTTGCCGATGAACGCCTTGTAGCTCACCTGGAGCAGCTCGGCGGCCCGCGCGCGGTGACCCTCGGCGGCCTTCAACGACTGTTCGAGCTTGCGCCGCTCGACTTCCGCCAGCACGCGTCGGGACGCTTCGGCCAGCGTGCCGGACAGGTCTATCAGCGTCCACGGCCCCTCGTCAGCCGGCGCAGGGGTCTTGGCCTCCCGGAAGCTCAAGTTGAGGTGTCGGGCATGAATGGCGTCGCCCTCGGTCAGAATGACGGCGCGCTCGATGCAGTTCTGCAGCTCGCGCACATTCCCCGGCCACCCGTACGCGCACAGCTCGTCAATCGCGGAGGGGGCAAGCGTCAAGGTCCGTTTGTTGAGATCGCGGCAGTACCGCTCGAGAAAGTAGCGCGCCAGCATCGGGATGTCTCCAGGGCGATCGCGCAGGGGCGGGATCGTAATGGGAAACACCGACAGGCGGAAGTACAGATCCTCGCGATACTGCCGCGCCGCCACGGCCGCTTTGAGGTTCCGATTCGTGGCGGCCACCACACGCACGTCGACCTGCAAGAGCACGGTCCCACCCACGCGCTCGAAGCGCTTTTCCTCCAGGGCCCGCAGGATCTTGGCCTGAAGCGTGAGCGGCAGGTCGCCAATCTCATCCAGGAACAGCGTGCCCCGATGCGCCAGCTCGAACTTGCCCGGCTTGCGCGCGGCGGCGCCGGTAAAGGCACCCTTCTCGTGCCCGAAGAGCTCGGTTTCGAGCAGCGTCTCGGGAATCGCGGCACAGTTGATGGCCACAAACGGGCCCTCGACCCTCGGGCTGAGGACGTGAAGCGCCCGCGCAAACAGCTCCTTGCCTGTGCCGCTCTCGCCTTCGAGCAGCACCGACGTGTCGGTGGACGCCGCCCGCTGCAGCGCTACCGTCACCTGCTTGAGTTTGGGATCCTCGCCGACAATCTGCGGCGCGCCCCGTCGAGCCGCCAGCTCTTCCTTGAGCAGCACGTTCTCGGCCGCCAGGCGCCGCTGCGCCAGCGCCCGCTCGACCATCAGCAGCAGGTGATCGGGATCAACCGGCTTGGCCAGGAAGTCGAGCGCCCCCTCCTTCATGGCCGTCACCGCGTCCTGGATGCTGCCGAACGCCGTCATCACGATCACCGGCAGGTCGGGGTCGGTCTCTTTCGCCGCGCGCAGAACGCCAAGCCCGTCGCCCGTCGGCAGGCGCAGGTCGGAGAGCACCACGCCCGGCCGACCGTTTCTGAGGCCTTGAATTGCCTCGGTCTGGTCTCTCGCCTCGATCACGGTATGACCCTGCACCTCCAGCGCATGGCGCAGCATCGTCCGCAACGAATCCTTGTCCTCGACGAGCAGGATGGGGGGATCAGTGGTCTGGCGAGGCACGCTACTGATCTATCGGAGCCAACCCGGCGGGACGCCAGATCGGCGTGCCTGCTCTTCGAAGTCCGCAATGGCCTTTTTGTCGGACTCGACGGCCTTCGTCAGCCGATCGAGCTCCCCGAGCGCCTTCTGGCGGTTGGTTTCCACCTGCGCCCGCTGCGCCGGGTCGTCGCGGTTGACGAAATCAGTCGTCAGCGCGTTGATCCGGGACTGCACGGCCTCGGCCAGCGTCTGATTTCGATCGAGCTGATCTCGCAGCCGGGCAATCCCGGCCGACCAGTACGCCTGATCCTTCTTCTCGGTCTTGTCGGTCTGGTCGGCCGCCGAGGTCGCAGGCTCCGCCTTGGCGTCCCCCTGGGTCGCCACCACCGGGGTCGGTTCGGGTTTGGGGGCCGCCGGGGGCGCGGTCGGCGGTGCAACCGCCGGCAGATCCTTGTTCGTGTACAGCTTGCCGCGCTCCCTGATGGTCTTGCGGCGCTCCTCCTCCTGCCGGGCGAGATCGGCCAGCGACTGCGCATGCGCCGGAACTCTCACGTGCCCCACGAGCGGGACGAGCAGGAGCGCGACGATCGGCACGAACGCAGCCATCCAGGGCCGTGCATCGCCCGACGGCTGCACCCTCGCCCGGCGAGTAGACATCTGGCCCATTCTGAGTATCGGTCCGAATGGAATCGTACGTAACGGTCTAGGCCGGGTCAAGGCTCGGGACGCCCGGAGCTGGCGCTGGCCGGCGCCGTCGCCTTCAGATACGTTCTGATGCGCTCGGCGTCAGGTGCGTCAGGGGCCATCTCCAGGTAGCGTGCGTATGCCCGACGGGCATCCGCCGTCCGCCCGAGCTTCTGCAGGCTCGCGCCCAAGGCCAGGTGGAATGTCGCGTCGCCAGGAGCCAGCGAGATGGCCCGCTCGAACTCTGGAACGGCCTCATCGGGGCGACCCTGACGGTGCAGCGCAAGAGCCAGATTGAAAGCGGTCGCGTAGTCGGTCGGGAAGAGTCGGGCGGCAATGCGATACTCATCGACCGCGCGGCCCCAGCTCCCGAGCCGCCCCAGCGCATGCGCGAGGTTGAAGCGATAGGCCCACACGCCGACATCAAGAGCCGCGGCGCGTTCGAACCTGGCCACAGCGCCCTCGATGTCGCCCATTCGTTCCAGCACAAGGCCCAAACTGTTCTGCGATGCGGGATCGTCAGGATCGGTGGCCACGGCGCGGACGAACTGTTCGCGAGCCGCTTCCAGGTCCCCGGACTGGAGGGCCACCGCGCCCAGCCTCGCCGGATCCACGCGTAGCTCCTGCGGCAGATTCGCTTCGCCCTGGTCGAGGCGCGCTGGCGCGCGTTGTGTTGACGTCTGCGAGAGGCCGTCCGACCGGGGACTCGCCGAGTGCGGCGCCGACCGATCGGCGGGCTCTGCCATCTCGCTTGCCGTGGATGGACGCATGATGAACAGGGCGGCCAGACCTCCGATGAGGCTCGTCGTCAGCACCGCCGCCCCGATCCGGGCGGACCGCGACGAAGGACCCGCTGGTTCGACGAGGGCCGTCGAGGAGTCCGGTTCTGCCGGCACGAGTGGCGCCTCGCATCGAAGGCACCGCGTCCGGCCTGCTTTCAACCGTGCACCGCAGGCAGCACACGTGACGGTCGCTCTCACACTGGTGACACGACCGCTGGACACTACCGGACCTCCCGCCACGAGAGGATCCGGACGCCGGCCTGGCCAATCCCGTTGTTGAAGTCCTCGGGATCCCCGAAGAGCGCCACCTTGTCGTCTGCGCCAAACACGAGGTGCTGATCCACGATGAAGGGGGCCGTTGCCCGTCGGCCGGCGATGGTCGTCACCAGGGCCGAGTCCTTGTTGTCGACCTTCCCATCCCCCGTGTTGTCGTAGGCGGGGCCGCCGGTGAAGGTAAATGCGTACAGGTTGGCGTCGGGGGCCGGGCAGGCCTGTGACGGATGGAACGTGGTGGTGGTGAAGAACACGATGTCACCGGCGACCGCGGGAAACGCCGTCACCTTTTCGTCGTCGTCGTTCTTCTTCTTTCCTCCCTTTTTCAGCTTGTGGTCAAGGGCCTTGGTGGCGGAATTTCCGGACTCGAGCAACCCGAGCAGGCGGTAGGTTGTCGACGTGTCGGTCGAAGGCAACAGGTCGCTGCCGGTGCCGAAAAACACGTACTGCTTGCTGTCTCCGACCGTCACCGTGGCCATCGAGCTGAAGATCGGCTGGTCGCTGCCCGATTCGAACAGCTTGACAGGGGCGGCGCTCTTCGGCACGTTGCTGCCGTCAAGGCTCAAATCGAACCGCCACACGCGGCCGTCCAGATCACCCAGATACGCCTTGGTGATGAACCTGGAGTCGGAGGGACCCGTGGCAACGGGATCGGTCTGCAGGGCGTTCTTGATCTTGTCGCAGCCGTACAGCTTTTTGTTCTTGCCCTTCTTCTTGTCCTCGCCCGGAAGTACGTTCGCCGCGCAGTTGTCCACGGTCTCGTTCGTTCCGTCGCTGCCGACGTTCTTCGAGTCGAGCACCGAGCCGTCCTTCGCGTCAAGCAGATAGAACGTTGTCCCGGCGACCATGCCGCCACGGTGCGCGAGCTGCTGGAGTGAATACGGAAAGAACCCGGATCCGGCCAGGACGGTGAAGGGACTGTCGGGCCCCTGGATCTGCCCGACTGCGGGATCGGACCAGGTCTGCCCGACCGATTTTTCGATCGCCGTGGCCGTCAGCTTGAGGTCCCCTGACGCGCCGATGGTCGGATCGAAGCTGCTGTACTTGGGGAACGACCAGTTCAGCGGCACGCGACCGGGCGACGCGAAATAGTCCAGCACGGCGTTGAGGTCATCGCTGTCGGGGCCAACAGCGTCTGCCATGTCGTCCAGCGAGACGTCGAAGGACTGGTAGAACGTCCCGCCCGATCCCATTCCGACGACCAGATGCGTCCTCCATGTGTCGTCCACCTTCACGTCGGCAACCTTTGCCGATCCGTCCATCAGGTAGGTGAACTGTGTGACGGGTTGACCGAGTCGAAGCAGCTTGAGCCGCGGCAGCAGGGGTGGCGGAATGAACCCCCAGACTTCGACGCCAAGCCGCGCGTCAATGCCCTCGAGGATGCCGTCGTTGGTACCCACCCAGATGATCGTGCGCCGGTCCTTGTGGTCCTCCGCAAATTCAGGGTAATCCACGTCGGGGGGAGGGTCGATCGACGGCGGGTTCATGATCGCGGGCGTCGAGTCCAGGACGGCACCGAGCGGCCGGGCGCGCACCGCGGCGATGACGAGGGCCGCGTCTGTGGCGCTCAGGTTCATGAGCGAGGCGATTACCCCAAGACTCGCCGGTTCCGTGCTGAAGGGAACAAGGGTGCCGTCAAGCGCTGCCGTATACAGATTGCGCTTGGCCGGAGCCGGAGCCGACGCAGTCCACAGGCTGGTGCCGTCAGCGACGAACTTGTACCCGGTCGCCGCCGGGGCGTGCGCCACCGGCTTGTATTGACGGAAGCCTCGAATCGACGCCGTGAAGCCCGGCATCACGATCGCCGTCGTGACCAGCAGGTTCGACCGCTGCGGCAGCGGCTTGCCGGACCGGTCGTTCACGACCGTGTCGGGGAGCGACGCCCCGGTGATGTCGCGGGCGTCGGTCAGGTCGACCGTGCCGATGACGGGGCTGGTGACCTGGATTTCGGTCGAGGGCCCAAACGGGAGAAGCGCCGTCGGCGCGGTGTTTACGTCCTCGGCGTCTGCCAGGCCATGCGAGATGGCGCTGTTGATGGCGCTGACCAGTTCCGGCACCACAACCGTGCCCGTATTCGGCGACGGATAGACGGCCGGCGAGGCAAGGGCGGCGTCGATGTGCGTCTTTGTGATCTCGAAATACTGCCCGCCGCTGTTTGAGGCGATTGCCTGCAGCTGCGGACGATCGGCGGAGGGCGGGGCGATGGCTACGACATAGACCGGCACCCGTCGTCCTTGCGCGACGTTGAGAAACGAGCTGGCAGTGGCCGCGGGGTTCGCGCCAACCACAGTCGTGCCTTCGCCGCCGCCCACGATCATGACGACGATCGTATTCGTACACTCCGAGTCGGCGTTGATCAACCGCACCGCTTCGGCCCTGGCG
>CAZCEL010000282.1:0-6716 GCA_964497175.1 uncultured Bifidobacteriaceae bacterium | reverse complement strand
ACTGGTGACCTCGTCCTTACCAAGGACGCGCTCTGCCAACTGAGCTACATCGGCCCGCCTTCGCTCACTCGACCCACCCCGAGCTTCGGCGGGGTGAACCCGCGTACCGTCGCTCGCTCGTCTCACGCCGAGCTTCGACCAACAGCTCGCCTCCACGAGCGAATCTGGCCTGCCAACCGAAGCTCGGTTCGCGATCGGCGCTGGCGTGCCAGCCGCAGCTCGCCTTGCGAGCGAAGGCTGGAGCGGGAGACGGGGATCGAACCCGCGACCAACAGCTTGGAAGGCTGTGACTCTACCACTGAGTTACTCCCGCCCGTCCTCCATCATCCAACTACCCGACTCCCGAGGTTCACCGTCTGGTGGCGAGGGAAGGACTCGAACCTTCGAAGCCGCTAGGGCGACAGATTTACAGTCTGCTGCGTTTGACCGCTTCGCTACCTCGCCAACTATCTGTCTACTGGAATCTGCGTGTTCGCTGACGTTCCTGACCGGGTCTCTCACGTCTCTGGAGCTGGCGAAGGGATTTGAACCCCCGACCGGCTGATTACAAATCAGCTGCTCTACCGGGCTGAGCTACGCCAGCCGGACAAAAGCTGGATGTTAGCACGTCTCGTGCCACTCACGCAACATCCAGCCCCTCAACGGTTGCCTCTGGTCCGCTGCCGAACCGCCTCGAAGAGCACAATCGCCGCCGCCACCGACACGTTCAGACTCCGAACCTGTCCGAGCATCGGGATCGACACCAGCCAATCGCACCGCTCCCGAACGAGCCGACGCAACCCGGTGCCCTCGGCGCCCACGACGATCGCGGTGGGACCCGTCAAGTCCTGCTCGTCGTACACTTTGGAGGCCTCGCCCGCCAGGCCCACCGTCCACACTCCGGCGGCCTTGAGCTCGTCGAGCGCCCGGGCAATGTTCACCACCTCGGCGATGGGCACCGTCGACACGGCGCCGGCCGACACCTTGGCCGCCACTCCGTCGAGCGACGCCGCCCTCCGCGACTGCCGGACGACCCCGCTCACGCCCGCTGCGTCCGCGGTCCGCAGAATGGCGCCCACGTTATGGGGGTCTTCGATCCCGTCCAGCACCACGACGAGCGGAGGCCGGCTGGCATCGGAGGTCAGATCGGCGATCTCGACACGCTGGGGGTCGGCGACCTCCGCCGCGATGCCCTGATGCACTCCGTGCCGCGTCAGGCGGTCGAGATCGGCAGGCGGAACCGTTCGTACAGGAATGCCGCCGCGGCGCGCCGCCTGCACCAACGGCTCGATTCGCTTGCCGGGACGCTCACCGATGCACACCTCTTTCACACGCCCCGCCCGTAACGCCTCGAGCACGGGATTGATGCCGTAAACGATCATGGGCCATGCTCGTCCAGGGCTCGAACGAACGCTGCCGCCCGTTCCCGACAGCCCATGATGAGGGGGACGCCGGCATCGGGGGGGAGATCGGCCCCGCGCTCGATCGCAGGGACGAGCAGGTCGAGCTCGGGTCCCTCTGAGCAACCCGTCAGCGCGAGACGGATGGGATGAAGCAGCGCCTTCCCTTTCCGGCCCGTCCGCACGCGCACACGCCCCGCCGCCGTCCGGAAGGCCTCGCGGTCAAGGCGCGGCGCTGACGCCAGCTCATCGGCGAGCGCACGCACGACCTCGCGCGCGCCCTCTTCCCGCATCTCTCCCGCAACGGCCGGATCGGTCAGCGCCGCCGAGGGATCAAACGAGAAGATCAGGGCGAGCCGGGCCGGCACCTGATCGAGCCGGTCCACCGAGCCGGCCGCAATGGGCATCGCCGCAGCGAGGAATGCCAGGCTGGCTGCGGTCGGCACGATCGCGACGCCGGCGGCGCGAAGGTAAGGAACCGAAAGCGCCGCGAGACGCTCCGTCGCCGCCTGTCTCAAATAGTGCCGGTTGACCCACGCCAGCTTGTCCTCGTCGAAGACGGCACCGCTCAGACCGACGGTGTCGATTGAAAAGCGGCGCGCCAGCTCGCCGAGCGGCATCAGCTCCTCGCCGCCTCCGGGCGCCCAGCCAACGAGGGCCAGATAGTTCACGAGCGCCTCCGGGAGATACCCTCGCGACCGGAATTCGGCGACTGACGTCGAGCCATGCCGCTTGGACAGCGGCGCGTGATCGGGACCCAGCACGAGCGGCAGATGCACGAAGAGCGGAGGCCTCCAGCCGAGGCTCTCGTAGATCAGAATCTGCCGTGGGGTGTTCGAGAGGTGATCTTCGCCGCGGATCACGTGCGTCACTTCCATCAGCGCATCGTCGACGACGACGGCGAAGTTGTAGGCCGGCGTGCCTTCGGCTCGAAGGAGGACCGGGTCGCCCATGATCGCGGTGTGAAATCGCACGTCGCCTCGCACCGCGTCGGTGAACGCCACCTCGCGATGCTCGGGCACGCGGAAGCGAATGGCCGGCCGCTCGCCACGGGCGATCCGCGCGTCGGCCTCCGACCGCTGCAGCCCTCGGCAGGTCCCGGGGTACCCGGCGGCGCGACCCTCGGCCACAGCGCGCTGCCGGTCGGCGCCGAGCCGTTCGCGCGAGCAGAAACAATAGTAGGCCTGGTCCTGCTCCAGTAGCTTTCGCGCGTACGATTGATAGAGCGGCCGGCGCTCGGACTGCCGGTACGGCCCGTAGGAACCGCCGGCATCGGGCCCTTCATCCCAATCGAGACCCAGCCACCTCAGGTCGTCGACGATGGCGTGCTCGGAGGCCGCGGTGGAGCGCTCGGCGTCGGTGTCCTCGATGCGCAGGATCAGCACGCCGCCCGATCCACGGGCGAGCAGCCAGTTGAAGAGAGCCGTTCGCGCATTTCCAACGTGGAGATGACCCGTCGGACTGGGGGCAAAGCGCAGGCGCATCAATCCCTGGCGGCGACGAGGGCGATGGCGTGGGCGGCGATGGCCTCGCCGCGGCCGACGGCGTCCACGCCCTCGTTGGTCTTGGCCTTGATGCTCACGTGCGAGGCGCCGATCCCCAGGGCGCCGGCCACGGCCGCCCGCATCGCCGCGATGTGAGCGCTGATCTTCGGCGCCTGGAGGATCACGGTGCAATCCACGTTGGCCACGCCGTACCCATGCTCGGCGAGGAGCGCCGCGATGTGCGCCAGCAGGGCGAGGCTCGAGGCGTCCTTCCATCTCTGGTCGGTATCGGGAAAGTGCCGCCCGATATCGCCGAGCGCGGCTGCGCCGAGCACGGCATCAGCGATCGCGTGGCACGCGACGTCGGCATCGGAGTGTCCGGCGGCGCCCCGGTCGGACGCTATCAGGACCCCGCCCACGAGGAGCGGGCGGCCCTCGACCAAGCGGTGCAGGTCGAAGCCGGTGCCGGCTCGCCGCTCGCAGGCGCGGTCGGCGGCTGGGCGAAGCAGTCGCTCCGCCGCCGCGAGATCCTCAGGCGTCGTGATCTTGATGTTGGTCGACTCGCCCTCGACGATGCGGACCCGGTGGCCGGCGCGCTCGACGAGCGACGCCTCGTCGGTCGCCTCGCCTCCCTCCTGGCCGCGCGAGAAGCCGTCGCGCAGAATCTCGCGCCGGAACGCCTGCGGGGTCTGCGCGAGCACCACGGCGTCTCGAGGGAGCGTTTCCTGAACGGCGAGATTCGCCGGTGTGCCGCCAGGATCGAGGACGCCGACCCGCTTCACCGTGTCGCGCGGGGGCAGCGCCGGCAGCGCCGCGCCCGATTCGGCGGCCGCCGCAATGGTGCGCGCGATCAGATCGGCGCTCGCAAACGGCCGCGCCGCGTCGTGCACCAGCACGAGGTCCGAATGCGGGCCGACCTTCTGCAGCGCGTTGAACACGGAATCCTGGCGCCGGTCGCCGCCGGCCACGACCTGAATGGGCTTGGGCCCCGTCAGCAGGAACCTCGGCGGATTGACAGCAATCTCGGCGGGAAGAGCGACGATGATCTCGTCGACCTGAGGATGCGCGACGAAGGCGGCCACGCTCCGTTCCAGGATCGACCGGCCGGCAACGACCATCAGTTGCTTGGGGACCGCCCCGCCGAACCGGCGGCCTCGCCCGCCGGCGGCGATGATCGCTGTCACGTGCATCGAAATGCTGCTGGGTCGCGCTGTCGCGCCGGCACGACACCGCCGGGGCGCGGCGTGTCGTCATCCGACAACCCGATGGCTGATTATAGCGTCAGGTTCCCGTCGCGTGCGGCGGGGCGAACTGCCGGGCCTCGACGGTCCCGGCCACGATGGCGTGGATGCGCGCGGCAAGCGCACGTGCATCGCGGGGGGTCGGCGCCGCCAGTGGTGGAGCAGGAATCGGATCGTGCACGACGACGCGGACGTCGGCGGGCTCCGTTCTCAGCCGGCCCTTCGGCATGACCGCACGGGTACCGATGACAGCCACCGGCACAAGCGGCAACCCCGCTTCGAGCGCAAGAAGGACGCTTCCCGCCTTGAAGCGTGCCACGCGGCCGTCCCAGCTCCGCGTGCCTTCCGCGAAGATGATGAGCGACAGTCCTTCTGACACAAGCGATCGCCACTTCTTCAGAATGCCGGCATGGTCGGGACGCTCACGCTCGACAAACAGATGCCCGCCCCGTTTCAGGTGCCATCCGAGCACCGGGAACCTGGCCAGCGACGCCTTGGCGATGATCCGGAGCTGGAAGGGCAACGACGCGAAGATGACCGGAATATCGTAGATGCTCTGATGATTCGACACGAACACGTACGTCGTGCCCGGAACGATCCGGTCCAGCCCCTCGACCGCCACGCGCACGCCGGTGGTTCTCAGGATGAGCCACGACCACCAGCGGGCGCAGCGGTGGGCAAAATGACCCCGCCGGTCGAACAGGCTCGACGCGATCGACAGTGCCCCCAGTACCCCGGTGTACAGGCTGATAGCGGGAATCAGGAAGAACACCGTCCGCCACCAGTGAAAGGGAGGGAGCCGCATCCGCGCTGAGCGGGAAGGCGCGAGGCTGCGCGGCTACACGACTGCCGGCGGCCTGGCCGTCGCCGGAGCCTGCGCGGGAACATTCGAGGATGCCACCGCAGACGGGACCTGGGCTACGGCGCCCGGCTCGACGAAGCGACCGAAGATCATCTTCCCCGCCGTCGTCTGCAGCACACTGGTCACAACCACGTCGATGGTCTTGCCGATCAACTTCCTGGCGTTGTCGATCACGACCATCGTCCCGTCGTCGAGATAGGCGACGCCCTGGTTGTACTCCTTGCCTTCCTTCAAGATGAAGACCTTCATCAGCTCGCCCGGCAGCACGACGGGCTTGAGCGAGTTCGCCAGCTCGTTGATGTTGAGGACCGCGACGCCTCGGAGCTCGGCCACCTTGTTCAGGTTGAAATCGTTGGTCACGATCTTGCCCTGCAGCGTCCGGGTCAGCTCGATGAGCTTGAGGTCGACCTCGCGGACGTCCGGAAAGTCAAGATCGGAGATCACGACGTCGACGCCGGCCATCTTCTGGATCCGCTGAAGGATCTCGAGACCGCGGCGGCCGCGGTTCCGCCTCATTGTGTCGCCGGAATCTGCCACGAGCTGCAGTTCCTTCAACACGAACTGGGGCACCACCAGGGTACCGTCGAGGAAGCCGGTTTCACAGACGTCGGCGATGCGTCCGTCGATGATGACGCTGGTATCCAGCACCCTGTGACGCTTCTGGGGCGCCGCTGTACGAAACAGATTGACCAGGTGCGCGGGCTCGAGCTTGTCGCCCTTTCTCACGCCAACGACGAGTCCGATGTAGGGCAGCGCGATCGACAGCACGCTGCGGAGAAAACGGGTCTCCCCGCGTTCCGCGACGGCCCGGAACAGTCCGGCGTCCAGCGCACGCGCAAGACCCAGGCCGACGAGTCCTCCTAGAAGGCCACCAAGCAGCCGGCCGGGTGAGGCGGCGACGAGACGGCTCTCCAGCGCCACCACCAGGCCGCCCAGGATGAGGGCAACCGCGAGGTTGGCGGCGATGCCGCCGGGCAGGGGCCGAATCTCGGCGGCGATGTAGGCCACCACCGCGACGAGGACAACGCGTCCGACTGTAAACCAGGCCATCGGCGCTCCGCGATCCTCAGCCCAGGTGTGATCCCGGGCGCACACGATATCACCGCGGGTGACCCCCTGACCAGAGAAGTATTCAGCCCAGGAGCGCCTCGAGCGCTTCGCCGACCGTCCGGACACCCATCAGCTCGCAGCCCTGATGCGCGGCAGAATCCCGGCCGGGGCTGTCCGGTGAAGGCTTGGATAGGTCAACGTTGGTCGAGTCGAGGTTCACTTGAGGCATGACGCATCGACGGAACCCCATCTGCGCCGCTTCCCGAACACGGAGGGCTGCCTGCGGAATGCCACGAATCTCGCCGGCCAGACCGACCTCGCCGAACACGGCGGTCGTCGCCGCGATGGCACGACCGCGAACGCTCGAGGCGATGGCTGCCAGCACGCCGAGATCCGAGGCGGGCTCGTCCACCGAGAGCCCCCCCGCCACATTGACGAATACGTCGTCGCCGGAGAGGTGAAGGCCGGCTCGCTTCTAGAGCACGGCGAGCAGCAAGGCGAGCCGCTGCGGCTCGATGCCGCTCGTCATCCGGCGGGCGCTGCCGTAGAGGCTGGTGCTGACGAGCGCCTGGATCTCGACCAGAATCGGCCGCGCGCCTTCGACCGCGCAGAGCACCGCCGAGCCGGGTGCGTTGGCGGGACGCTCGGCCAGAAAGAGGGCCGACGGGTTCGCGATGGCGCGCAACCCGAGGGACGTCAT
>CAZCEL010000281.1:0-6740 GCA_964497175.1 uncultured Bifidobacteriaceae bacterium | reverse complement strand
AGATGTGTATAAGAGACAGCTTCCATCGCGCGATTATCCAAAGCGGTCCGGGCCTTCATCTGCAGCCGCGAGATCGCGGCAACGAGCTCGCGCTCGCGCTCCTCGACGAGCTGCGGTTGAAGCCGGCCGCGATCCGCGAACTGCACACGATCCCGGCGCAACGCCTGCTCGCCGCCTATACCGTGGTCGAGCGGCGGCTCGATTCCCAGGCGCGCGAGAAGGGACAGTTCGAGCAGCATGGGTTCGTGCCAACGGTCGGCATCGGCACGCTGCCGGCCTACCCGTTCGATCCGGTGGCGCCGGAGGTCTCTGCGACCGTGCCGCTGCTCATCGGCACGAACAGGCACGAGATGGCGCTGTTCATGCGAAACGATCCGAAGATCTACAACCGCACCCTCACCGACGAGGAGCTGCGGGAGCGCGTGACCGTGATGGCCGGCAGCGCCGCGCCTCGAATCCTCGAGACGTACTCCCGCGACTACCCGGGCGTTCCGCCGGCCGTCCGCTACATCCTGATGGTGACCGATCGCACGTATCGGCTCGATTCCATCACGCTCGCGCAGCGCAAGGCGTCGCTCGGCAAGGCGCCCGCCTACATGTACCTCTTCGCGTGGGACACGCCTGCGGATCCAAAGCTGCTGGCTCACCACGCGCTCGAGATCACGTTCGTGTTCGACAACACGAGCAAGGCGCGCGGACCGTCGGGCGGCGGTCCGAAGGCCGCCGTGCTGGCCGAGAAGATGAGCGAGGCGTGGATTGCGTTCGCCAGAAGCGGCGATCCCAATACGGCAAAGCTGCCCCGCTGGCCGGCCTACACGGCCAGAACGCGCTCGACGATGATCTTCAACGATGAGTGCCGCTTGGTGGACGATCCAGACGGCGCCGTGCGCCGCCTGTGGGCGACGGTGTAGAGGATCGGGCACAACGGGATACACTCCGCAGACCAACTGCTGAGGCCGAAACCTCCGGGTCGCCCCGTCACGAACGCGTCGAAATCTTCCGTTCCATTCCGCGACATCCGGCACGGCCGGCGAAGCGCTGCCCCCGCCCCTCGCAACCTCCGGCACTCTCGAACCCCGAAGGTCCTCCACCCCGAGAGCTGAAAGCTGTTCGCTGAAAGCTGTTCGCTGAAAGCTGTTCGCTGACCGCTGAAACCCGTTCGCCGACCGCTGACCGCTGAATGCTGCTTGCTGCCCGCTGACCGCTGGTTGACAACCGCCAACCCCCCGATGGAACATCGCGTCGGCCGGACACCGAGAAAGCTCTTGCGTCCTGCGGCCCGCCGGACCGGGCTTTGGAACGGGAACGCCGTATCTCGCGTCTCACAGGTTTGATGTGACCGATCTCAAGCAGGATCTCGCGGCGCTGCGCATCGAGCGGGCTCCCGATCGCTCGATCGGCAGGCGATGGGCTGGCTGGACGCTGCTCGTGCTCGTGCTCCTGGCCGGCTCGCTCGGCGCGTGGGCCTGGACGACGCGCGAGCGCCCGGTCGCCGTCAAGGTGGCAACGGCGATCGAGCGGGCGAGCGGCGCCCAGGCCGCCGTCCTGAATGCCAGCGGCTACGTCACCGCCCGGCGGCGCGCCACCGTCTCCTCGAAGATCACCGGCAAGGTCATCGAGGTGAACGTCGAGGAGGGCATGGCCGTGCGGGAAGGACAGATTCTGGCCCGGCTCGACGATTCGAACGGTCGCGCGGCGCTGGCGCTCGCCGAGGCGCAGGCCGAAGCCGCGCGCCGCGCCGTCGCGGAGAATGAAGTGCGGCTGGTCGAGGCGCGCCTCACGCTCGGGCGCCGCCAGCAGCTTCTGAGGGAAGGGATCGCCTCCCAGGCCGATCTCGATCAGGCACAGGCGGAGGTCGATTCGTTGCTTGCCCGGATTGCGGCGAGCCGCGAACAGGTGCTGGTGGCGGAGCGTCAGATCGCCGTCCAACAGACCGATCTCGACAACGCGATCATCCGCGCGCCGTTCAGCGGCGTGGCGATCTCCAAGGACGCGCAGCCTGGCGAAATGGTCTCGCCGGTCTCGGCCGGCGGCGGCTTCACGCGCACCGGCATCTGCACCATCGTCGATATGCGGTCGCTCGAAATCGAGGTCGACGTCAACGAGTCGTACATCAACCGCGTCGTGCCCGGCCAGCGGGTGACGGCGCTCCTCAACGCGTACCCCGACTGGGAGATCCCGGCGAAAGTGATCACCACGGTGCCGAGCGCGGACCGCCAGAAGGCCACCGTGCTCGTGCGGATTGGCTTCGACTCGCTCGATCCGCGCATCCTGCCGGACATGGGGGTGAAGGTGACGTTCCTTCGCCAGCAGGAAGAGGCCGCCGGAGCGGAGCGGCCGACGGTGCTGGCGCCCAGGGACGCCGTCCGCACGGAGAGCTCCCAGACCGTGGTCTTCGTTGCCCACGACGACACGGTCGAGCGCCGGGGGGTCCAGATCGGGCTGGCCGACGGCGATCGCGTGGAGGTTCGGGCCGGGCTGCGCTCCGGGGAGCAGGTCGTGGCGCCGGTTCCGACGGAGCTCAAGGATGGCGCTCGCATCATCGTCAAGTGATCGACCTCTCGTCGACGAAATGACCGCTCGAGAACGCGAGCGCGGAGGGGAGCGCCCGGGGCTGGTGCGGGTTGCCGGCGTCCACAAGCACTTCACGCGCGGAAGCGAGCGCATCGACGTCCTGAATGCGGTCAACCTGGACATCCCGCAGGGCGAGTTCCTCGCGCTCATGGGTCCGTCGGGATCGGGCAAGACGACGCTGCTCAACTTGATCGGCGGCCTCGACTCCCCGACCGGCGGGTGGATCGAGGTCGGTGGCGTCCGCATCAGCGAGCTTGGCGGCGCGCGTCTGTCGCGCTGGCGGGCGCAGCACGTCGGCTTCGTCTTTCAGCTGTACAACCTGCTGCCCGTGCTGACTGCCGAGCGCAACGTCGAGTTGCCGCTCCTCCTGACCAGGCTGTCCCGCGCCGACCGGCGGAAGCGCGTGGCCATCGCCTTGAAGGTCGTCGGTCTCACGGATCGGGCCCGGCACTACCCCCGCCAGCTGTCGGGCGGCCAGGAGCAGCGCGTCGGGATCGCGCGAGCGATCGTCACCGACCCGACGCTCCTGCTGTGCGACGAGCCCACAGGCGATCTGGATCGCAAGGCGGGCGACGAGATCCTGGATCTGTTGCAGGTGCTCAACCGGGAGCATGGCAAGACGATCGTCATGGTCACCCACGATCCGCGGGCCGCGGAGCGGGCCGTGCGGAGGCTGCACCTCGACAAGGGTATGCTCCTGGAGGCCAACACATGAAGTTCGGGCCGCTCGTCTGGCACAACCTCTGGCGCCGCCGAATCCGGACGATCTTCACGCTCCTCTCGATCACCGTGGCGTTCCTGCTCTTCGGGCTGCTGATGACGATCCGGGCGGCGTTTTCGATGGGCGTCGACGTGGCGGGCCTCGATCGTCTGATGGTGATCCACAAGACGAGCCTCATCATGCCGCTGCCCGAGTCGTACCAGGCGCGCGTCCAGGCCCTGCCCGGCGTCGAAGCGGTGACGCACAACAGCTGGTTTGGCGGCATCTATCAACAGCCCTCGAATTTCTTCGCGCAGATTGCGCTCGAGCCGGAGGCGTACTTCGCGATGTATCCCGAGTATCGCCTGCCGCCCGATCAGATGAAGGCCTGGCTGGCCGATCGCCAGGGGGCCGTGGCCAACAAGGCGCTCGCCGAGCGCTTCGGCTGGAAGATTGGCGATCGCATTCCGATTCAAGGAACGATCTACGACAACGGCCGGAGCGGCAACACTTGGGAGTTCAACCTGGTCGGCATCTATGACAGCGGCACGAGCGCGGGCATGACCAGCGAGGGGTTTCTCTTCCGGTACGACTATCTCGACGAAGCGCGCTCGCAGGGCGAGGGCCTCGTCGGGTGGTACATCGTGAAGATCGCGGATCCCGATCGGTCGCGGGAGGTTGCGGTCGCGATCGACGACATGTTCGCGAACTCCTCGGCCGAGACCAAGACGACCACCGAGAAGGGCTTTGCCGAAGGCTTCGCGAACCAGATTGGCGACGTCGGGTCCATCATGACGGCCATTCTCGCCGCCGTCCTCTTCACGATACTCCTCGTGGTGGGGAACACGATGGCGCAGGCCATCCGCGAGCGCACGAGCGAGCTGGCCGTGCTCAAGACGCTCGGCTTCTCCAACGCGGCGGTTGTCGTGCTGATCCTCTCCGAGTCGCTGCTCATGGTCGGAGCCGGGGGGCTCACCGGCCTGGCCCTGGCGTGGTTCATCGTGCAGCAGGGGGACCCGACGGGCGGCTTCCTGCCCTCGTTCGCCCTCGCCAATCGCGACATCGGCATCGGTCTCGTGGTGATCGCCGCTCTCGCCGCCGCGGCCGCGCTCTTTCCAGCGGCCGGGGCGATGCGCCTCCGGATCACCGACGCGCTGAGAAAGGCCTGACGTGTCCTGGCTCGCGCAGATCGTCGCGGTTGCGTCGCTCAACCTCCGCACCGTCCCGCAGCGCCTGGGCTCGTCGGCGGTCGCCGTCGTCGGCATCGCCGGCGTCGTCATCGTGTTCGTCGCGGTGTTGTCGATGGCCCAGGGCTTCTATTCGGCGCTGCACGATGCCGGCGCGCCGGACCGCGCGATCGTGATCCGTAGCGGCTCCGACAGCGAAATGACGAGCACGCTGACCGGTCACGAAGCCGAGATCGTCAAACAGGCGCCTGGGCTCCGTCGGAGCGGTCAGCGCGCCCTCGCGTCCGCCGAGCTCTACGTCGTCGTCGATCTTCCGAAGCGATCGACGCTGACGTCGGCCAACGTCCCGATGCGCGGCGTCGAGCCGGAAACCGAGCTGGTCAGGAACGAAGCCCGGCTGATGGCGGGCCGGATGCTGCAGTTCGGCACCAACGAGATCGTCGCCGGCCGCGCGGCCGCCCGGCAGTTCGTCGGCCTGTCGGTCGGCTCGGAAGTGAAGTCGGGACAGGCCAGCTGGAGGGTCGTTGGCATCTTCGAGACCGGGGGCACGGTGGGCGAGACCGAGCTGTGGTGCGATGCCCGCGTGCTGCAGGGCATGTATCGACGCGGGAACAGCTATCAATCGGTGCTGGCCCGGCTCGAGTCGCCAGCGGCGTACGGTCCATTCAAGGACTGGCTGACATCCAATCCCCAGCTGAACGTCGCGGTCCGCCCCGAGATCGAGTACTACACGGCGCAGGCCACCTCGCTCACCACCATCATCCGGACCCTCGGGTTCGGCGTCGCCCTGCTGATGGGGATTGGCGCCGTCTTCGGCGCGATTCTGACGATGTATACGGCGGTGGCGACGCGGTCGCGGGAGATCGCCACACTGCGGGCGCTGGGCTTCAACACGACCTCGGTCCTGATCTCCGTGCTCGCCGAATCACTCGGCCTGGCGCTTCTCGGCGGGACGATCGGCGGGCTGGCCGCGTACGTCGCCTTCAACGGCTTCCAGACCTCGACAATCAACTTCCAGACCTTCAGCCAGGTGGCGTTCGCATTCGCCGTCACGCCGAGCCTGTTGATCCAGGGCCTGACCTACGCCGTGGTGATGGGCTTCGTCGGGGGGCTGCTCCCGGCGGTCAAGGCCGCCCGTCTGCCGATCGCGTCTGCGCTCAGGGAACTGTAGCGGGCTTCCGCGGAGGTCGCGCCGGACGCGTCCGGTGCGTTGTCGACGATCCAGGCGGCGCCGTCCAGCGATTGCCTTCTGGTCGACTGGCGGCAAGGGAGAGGTAGGCGGCATCGGGAACGACTGGAAGCCTGTCGCGCCGCCAACCCGCCAGATCCGGTACGGGAACGTCCTCGGCGAAGTGGAGCTCGGGCTCGTCAATGATCCACCAGCCGCCGGGCCTCCGCCCGATCCGGGATCGAAGCGTCCTCCGAGGGCGCCTCCCAGGCGGGAGCTGGCCCTCGCGTGCCCGAGTGCTGGTCTCGGGCTGACCACGAGCTCGCCGCCGATGATCTCGGCGATCCGGTGATCGGGCACGGCGCACAAATCCGTGTAGGTCGCGGGCCGTAGCGGCTGTGCGACCCCTGTTGTCCTCACCATGATAACGATTACCATTGTGACACGGTCAACCCACGTCATTCATCGCAAAGGAGCGTCCGATGAGCTACGTCGACGGATTCGTGGTTCCCATTCAGCGGCGGAAACTCAAGGCCTACCTGCCATGGCGAGGCTGGGCAGGAAGATGTGGATGAGGCACGGCGCCCTGGACTACAAAGAGTGCGTTGGCGACGCCCTCAAGAACGAGTTCGGCAAGTCGTTCGCCAGCATGGGGAAGAGCAAGCCAGGCGAGACGGTCGTCTTCTCCTACATCGTGTTCAGTTCGCGCAAGCACCGCGATCGGGTGAACGCCAGGGTCATGAAGGACATGACCAAGATGGGTGGCGGACCGCCCGACATGCCCTTCGACGTCAAGCGCATGGCGTACGGCGGGTTCAGGACGCTCGTGTCGTCGTAGCTGGACGAAAGCACGGCTCGCCGACGTGGGTTGGAACAGCTCGTGGCGTCCGCGGTTAACCGACGCGACACGAGGGTCGCCGGTATCATCGCGCGGCACAGCGAAGACATGACACGTGGATGGTCCATGGACCGCCGGCGGTTTCTCGCGGGCGGCGTGGGCGCAGTAGGGGCCGCATTCCTCGGGCGGCTCCCGGTCGAGGCGCTCGCCGCGCAGGGGGCGCCGCCCGCGCCTCAGGGGTGGGACCGCGGACCGATCCGGCACCTGCTGCCA
>CAZCEL010000280.1:0-6792 GCA_964497175.1 uncultured Bifidobacteriaceae bacterium | reverse complement strand
CAGGCGAATAACGATCTCCGTCGGGATTCATTCGAATGTGACAAAGTACTACTAATGGCGCCATCACATTTCATACCGCCTCACTGTATCCGACCCTCTATCGCCTCGAAGCCAAAGGATTGATTGAGGGCCGCTGGGTCGAACGCGCAGGCCAGCGGCGGCGCCGCTATTACCGGTTGACCCGTGCGGGCCGAAAGGCCCTTGTGAAACAGCGCTCGACGTGGGACACGTTCTTCATGGCATTGGACCGCGTTGCCAGGATTCGTCATGCCTGACTGGAAAGACCGGTTGCATCGTACATTTGAGGCGAACGGCCACGCCTGCGACGTTGACGTGCTCGAAGAGCTGAGTACGCATGCTGCGACGGCGTACGAGGCACTGCGCGCGGAGGGTTGTGACCCTGATGAGGCTGAGCGGCGGGTCGGCGAGCTCATTGATGTCTGGGGTCGGGAGGCCGCGGGTCTTCACCGACCGCCGAAGCGCTCCCCGGCGATTCCGTTGACGGCCGCCGATGGTGGTTTGTTCGCCGGCCAGATGCAGGACGTGCGCTATGGCGTTCGACTGCTCCGCCGTCAGCCGGGCACCGCTGCCGTCGCGATTCTCACCATGGCGCTCGGCATCGGGGCGACCACGATGCTCTTCAGCGTGGCGTACGGCGTGCTGCTGAAGCCGCTGCCGTGGTCCGATCCGGCCGAACTCGTGCGCGTGACGGAGACACGCGAGGGCCGCTCGGGTCGTGTCCTTGGGACGGTGTCAAACGGCACGTTTCTCGCGTGGCGCGGCGATCGCTCGATGATCGAAGACCTCGGCGGTTGGCTAACACAGACGGCGACGTTGACCGGCGCTGGCGATCCTGTGCGGGTGCCGATCATCCCAACGACGCCGAGCCTCTTTCGGATTTTGAGAGTTCATCCCCACATCGGACGTCTGTTCATTGAGGACGAAGGTGCGGCCAACCAGTCAGGAGCAGTGATCCTCTCCTATAGCCTCTGGCAGGAGCGGTTCGGCGCACGCTCCGACATCGTCGGTCATGACATTCACCTGAATGACAGGCTCTACACGATCGTTGGCGTTATGCCTCAGGAGTTCGCGTTTCCAGACCTCGAGACACGCGCGTGGACGGCTTGGAGAGTGCCACCGGTCGTGGCGAGCAACGGCGCACTTGTCGGTGTGATCTTCAGAGCGATTGCACGTTTGCGGCCTGGGACCACGCCGGAGCAGGCCGCCGCCGAAGCGACGTCGCGGGCGCGCAGCGCACCAGACATGGGACTCGCGGCGAGGGCACTGTTCGGTGCTGCGGGCCCCATCGATGTGTCCGTGGTGCCCGAGCAGCAGGCGATTACGGCTGAGGTTAAACCGGCGATCCTGGTACTGCTCGCAGCCGTCGCCCTCTTGCTGATCACCGCCACCGCCAATGTCGCCAGCCTGCAGCTGGCGCGCGCGACGGTGCGGCGGCGCGAGATGGCCGTACGTGCGGCTATCGGCGCAGGACAGCACCGAATCGTCCGACAATTGCTCATCGAGAGCGCCATTGTTGGGCTGTGCGGAGGAGCCAGCGGCGTTGCACTCGCGGCTGGCCTTCAGCGCCTGCTGCCCTGGCTATTGCCGGACGGATTTCCACGATTGGCGGAGGTGGCGCTCGACATACGAGCGTTGTCCTTTACGCTTGTCGTATCGGTTCTCGCGAGCTTCGCCTGCGGGCTTGTGCCTGCATGGCATGCTCGGCGCGTCAGTCTCGTCGAAGCGCTGTCGGAAGACGGTGTCGCGTCGGTCAGCGGCGCCAAACGATCACCGGCCGCGCGGACACGCGCGTCGATTATGGTCGGCCAAGTGGCGATCGCCTGCCTGCTTTTGGTGGGCGCAACGCTGCTCACGCGCAGTTTCGTTGCCATGGTCCACGCGGACCGCGGCTACGATCCGGCGAACGTGCTCACGGCACGATTGCCGTTGCCACCGGGCTATCCTGCCGAGCGGCGCAGCCAGTTGCTCGATACGCTCGTCGAACGTCTGCGCGCGCTGCCAGCCGTGACGCACGCCGCGTACGGCAGCGGGCTGCCGTTGGTCTCGACCGGTGGCACGGTGGCCTTCAACATGCGCTCGCCTCACGATCCGGGCATAGAGATTGAGGTGCAGGCGCTGCAGCGCCTTGTCAGCTCAGACTATTTCTCGGCGATGCGTTTGCGCCTTGTCGAGGGCCGGACGTTATCCGATGCCGACACGGCGACGACACAGCCGGCCATCATGGTCAATCGCACGTTCGCACGCCAGTACCTTCGGGACCGCGCCGTGGGCGTCCGCATTCCCCAACGCGGGCCGGGCGCGGGACGCTTCCGCTTCGCAAATGAAAACAGTGACTCGGAGATTGTCGGCGTCGTGGATGACATGCGACAGGACAGCCTCGAGGCGCCAGTGCAGCCGGAGATCTTTGCGTCTCTCAAGCAGATTCTGCCATCGAGCCTGCGCAATTTCGATCCCATCCTCGTGCTCCGGACGACCACTGATCCAACGATGTACGTGTCGACATTACGCAGCCTCGTCCATGAGCAGGCGCCGACGCTCGCGCTCGACTCCGTCATGACGATGGAAGCTCGCGTCATGACGAGCCTGGAGAAGCCGCGCTTGTACGCAGTCGTGCTCGCCTGGTTCGGTATGTTGGCGCTGCTCGTGTCCGGTGTCGGACTGTTCGGCGTCCTTTCGTTCAGCATCGCACAGCGGACCCGCGAGATCGGCGTGCGCTCTGCCCTCGGCGCACAGGCGCACGATATTGTCGCGCTCGTCCTCCATCAGGCGCTCTGGACTGTGAGCATCGGCATGCTGGTCGGGTTGGGGACTGCGCTGGCTGCCGTACGACTGCTGTCGGCGTTTCTATACGGCATCAGCTCGCACGATGCAGTGACGTTCGTCGCCGTGCCGATCGTGATTGTCGCAATCGCCGCCATCGCGTGCCTCATCCCGGCGCGGCGTGCGGCCAAGGTGGATCCGCTGGTCGCGCTCCGTATGGGATAAACACCGTGTCTTGGCAGCGACTGTGACCTCCGGCACCGTCGTCTGTCGGTCGCCCACCAGCCGACACACGCAGCTTCAACCACCGCGACCAAATCTCTCGGCTGGTTTTGGCGAACGAGCATTACTCCTGAGTGGTCGCCCAGCGTGTTTCTATCCACTCGACCCGTGGATCGAAAGCCAGATCGGCGTTACGCATTACCTTCAGCGACTGGCTCGGTCTGTCGGAGCGCGCGCTCTAGTGTTTCCGACGGCGGGCCGACGTCACCTTCGCGCGCTTCCGAGGCGATGCGACTCTTGCCACGGGCAGGATCACCTTGTGCATCGGCATGATGCTCGGCTGACCGGGATCAATCCCGACTTGCTGCAGGATGGGCATCAACGTCTTCCCGAACTTGTCGAATGCCGCTTGCGACGTCCACACGTCGAACACCATCAGTTTGTCCTTCGGGCCGAACGACGCGTGATACGACCGCCCCGACGGGTTACCGGCTCCCGCCTTCCGCAACAACTTGATGCACTCGTCGTACTTCTCCGCCGACATGGCGGCCGGTGCGAAGTAGATTCCAATCGCCATTGTGGCAACCTCCTTCATGGGGCCCGATGCAACGGCGGTCCCGCGCGAAGACAGTACTGCCTGAACCGGCGGGCCGCAAGTCCCTTCTCAACGACGGCACTCTCGGGCGCACGTTGTCGCCGAGCACGCTCCGGCGCCTCGGGGTTGCGTCGCTCCCACGAAGTAGTGATAGTCACTGCTATACTGGCGCACGGCGTCCAGACGCGAGGGACTTTGGCTCAGGGTTGGGATAGATCCTGACTGCGATTCGTCCGACGCTGTCAGACGACTCGCGTCGCGTTACTTCTTGGTCTTGGCCAGTTCGGCGGCCTCCTCGGCGCGGGCGCCGCTCAAGCTGTTGGGCATCGCATGGTTGCCCTCGTGGCATGCGTACTCGAAGATCTTGTCCTTGGTCCGCCACAGGGGAATCGACGCCGTCCACGGCTTCGTGAACGAGCTTGGCCCCTCCACCGTGAAGCGGTAATCGACCGTGTTCTCGTCGACGCGCGTGAACCGCTCCACCAGCCGCAGATCCGCGCCCACGCCGAAGTAGGTGGTCGCGTTGCCCTTCACCTTGTCGGTCATGTTGGTCGTCTCGACGACCAGCGTATCGCCCTCCCAGCGGCCTCGCGAGTCGCCCATCCACAGACGGATGTTGGGACTGAGATGCGGCTCGCTCTTCAGTGGAATGATGCGCACGTCGTGAATCATCTCGACCATGAGCACCACGTAGTCTGGCGTCTGGAAAATCTGGTAGTAGTGATTGTAGAAGCCCGGCAGCATCGCCCCGGGCAGGCTGCGCGTGATGCACCGGTCGAAGATGTTGAGATCCTCGTAGGTCGCCGGCCGCGCGAAGAACCGGCGCAATGCTTCCTTCGAGCGTGCCTGGCCCTCTGGACTGAACGGCAGCTTCCCGTCGGGCGGGTCGACGATGAGCGACGTGCGGCTGACGTCCTTCCCCCACTCGAACCAGAAGTCGTTGTAGAAGCCCGTGTCGCCTGCCCTCGTGGCGAAGAGCGTGTCGCGATGCTGCTTGAACCGCGCCGCCACCTCGGCCTCGGTCAGTTCCGCCTGGTCCTTGTACTGGGCCGGCCGTTCCAGCGGCACGACCGTATTGTTGGTGTAGGTTCCCTGCAGGTCCGGATGGCCCCAGGGGGTTCGCGGCGCCGTCCACTTCTTCGCTGCTGCCCCCGGAGTTCTCCCAGCCGGGGCCTGGCCGGCGGCCGGACTCGACGCCAACACGAACGCGACAGCCACTCCCGCTGGAATGACATTGAACGATCGGCCCATCACAAGCCTTCCTTTCACGAAATGGATTCTCTCTCTACTTCTCGGGCCGTTCGTCGGGAGCACCTGTGCCCGAGGACCCGACGAACAGGCGCCGCCCATCAGGAAGCACGACGTCGCGGCCGTTCGCCTTGAGCGTTCCGTCCTTGGCCTGAAAGCCCTCGACCAGAAGCTCCATCCCGGCGGGCACCGACGCCTTGCTCCAGCCACGCCGGACGAGCGCTCCCGGAGGACCGAGCTCCACCATCCAGGCTTCGGACCTGCCGTCAGTGGTCTTCACGCTGATGTGCATCCACGAGTGAGGGTTCACCCACTCCATCTTCGTGACAACCCCACGGAGCTTGACCGGCCGGGCGGCATCGAACTCGGCGGAAAACGCGTGATGGCCCCACGCCGGTCCACTCACCGCCAGCGCGGCGACAAGTCCCGCGCTCGCAGCAACCGCAACCTTTCGCATCCTGGCTCCTCCACTTGTCGGCGGCGGCCGTCCCTTCCGCCTACTTCTTCGTCTTGCCCTCCCGCTCGGCCTTCTCCTCGGCGCGGGCCGCGCTCAGCGTATTGACCATCGAGTAGTTCGCCTCGTGGCAGGCGTACTCCACCAGCTCGTACTGCCCGGGATCGAGCGACATCGTCATTCTGCCGGTCCAGGGCCGCGTCCACGTGTTCGGATCCTCGACGGTGTACCTGTACTCGAGCTCGTCAGGCCCGAGGCGCGTGAAGCGCTCCACCAGACGCGCGTCCCGGGTCGCGCCAAACAACGGGCTTCTGCCGTCGAAGTTGGTCACCTCGACGACGAGCGTGTCTCCCTCCCAGCGGCCGCGGGCATCCCCCGCCCATGACCTCAGATTCGATCCCAGATGGGGACCAGCGTTGAGCGGCACCACACGTGTCTCATGGAGCATCTCTTTCTGAATGGCCACGTACCCGGGCCCCTGCACGATCTGGACGCCGTTGTTGTACCCGCTGGGCTCCACGATCGTGAGCGCACCGCGCGTAATGCATCGGCCCCAGGTGCCGAGATCGGTCCAGTCGGCGGGTCGCTGACCGCGGCGCGGCTGCTGGGCGGCACGGCGCTGCTCGGCCTCGGAGGTCAACGGAGGCAGACGGCCATCAGGCGGATCCACGATGAGCGAGGCCTGCGTGGAGACTCTCTGCTTCGTGAAGCCGAGCGCGGTGTCGCGAAACGCGCGGTCGTAGTTGCCGATGCCCTCTGCCGTGACGGTGCCCTGCGTGGTGCGCTCGCGACGCGCGTTGGCCTCCTGCGCGGTCAGCGTGTCCTTGCCGGCGAGCTCCTTGGGCCGCTCGAGCGGCACGCCGTGCATCTCGTTGGTCGTCCAGATGCCCTGGAAATCCGGATCGCCCCAGGAGGTTCTGGGCGTCTTCCCGCTCGTGCCCCTGCCCGTCTGCCCGGCAATTGGAGTCGTGGCCAGCGCGACGACTGCCACGATAAGAAGGACCGCCGCTCCCAGCGCCGGGAGTGATCGACTGCGCATTGGACCTCCCCCTCTGTTCACGAACCGGACCGGTTCGAATTCCCCTCGCGTATGTCGACGAGTATATCCCGGCCCTTGACGCGGTCGTCATCGAGCCAACGACCGTAGATACTCGACCACTTGCCGCACCCCATCCTCGCTCAGCTCGCGCGCAGAGATCTGCGGCATCTGTCCGACTCCCTCGCGCACGATGGCGAGCACCTCGTTTTCGCTGCGGGTCATCGGCACGAGCGGAGGGGCGATGCCGCTGCGGCCCTCGGGGCCGTGGCAGGGCTGGCACACTCGAGCGAACGCGGCTGCCGGCAGCTCGGCGGCCGGCTGCGCACCGGTTGAGCCCGCCGCCGTTGTCGTCGAGGCGCGGGCGCCAGGCAGCGCGAAGGCCGCGAGCGCGCCGTCAGGACCGGCGCCGGTCGTAATGACGAGGAACTGCCTGCCCGAACGGGTCCTGTACGT
>CAZCEL010000279.1:0-6794 GCA_964497175.1 uncultured Bifidobacteriaceae bacterium | reverse complement strand
GGTGCAGGTACACGAGACGCGTCGTGCGTCCTGGCTGGTCGACCAGCGCCAGCCGATCGAAGGCGAGCAGGACCAGCGGGAACATCACGGCGGTCTCTTTCGAGACGAGGCCGCACGCCCAGGCCAGCGCGGCCGCGGCGGTCCACGGCCATTGCCCCCCGCCCAGTGCGCGGCGGGCCGCGAGCAGGGCGGCGAGAACGAACGTGGCGCTGAGCAGATCCGAGCGGCTGCTGACGTACCCGACCGCCTGTGTCAGCGCGGGATGAACCGCGAAGAGGAGCGCCGCGACGACGCCGACGACCAGTTCGCTTGGCGAGCCCTCGGCCCTTCGTTGCCACCTCAGCCCACGCGCGAATTGAAGGAGCAGGACGATGTTCGTCATGTGCACCAACACATTCGTCAGGTGAAACCCGACCGGGTTGGCGCCCCCCCAGATGGCATAATCGATCGCGTAGGACACGTTCACCAGCGGACGCGCGACGTCGTGCAGGATCAGATACCGCCAGTTCGTCAGGCTGCTCAGGGAATCGTTTTCGAGGATGAGACGGTGATCGTCGTAGACAAAGGGATTGGCGAGCGAGTTCAGATAGACGAGACCGCCGAGGATCGCCAGCGACACCGCCGCGAGCCAGGAGCGGACTGCGCGAGGACGCTTCCTGTCTTGCTCTGTAGGCAGCACGAGCGAATCAGCGGATTCTAGCCTATGTCCCTTCGCGTCCTGCACGTGACACCCTACTCGGAAGCCGCCTGGGCCTATGGCGGCATTCCACGGGTCGTCGCGGCCTTGACCCGAGGATTGGCAAGTCGAGGTCACCACGTGACCGTCTGTGCGACTGATGTCCTCGAAGAATCCCGCCGCCTGACCCTTGATCGGTCTACGTATCGGCGCCGGATGCGGCCGTGGCCAGCGTTCCGGACGGCCGCGGGCGTCGAGCTGCGCATCTTTCCCAACATCTCCAATCGCGCCGCCTATCACGGGCAACTGTTCGTGCCGCTGGGGTTTCGCGAGTACCTCGCGCGGCATGCCGGCGACTTCGATGTGGGCCATCTGCACGCCTGCCGGAACATTCCCGGTGTCCTGGCGTCGCGCGCTCTGCGGGCGGCGGGCGTTCCCTACGTTGTGGCGCCCAATGGAACGGCCCCGGCCATCGAGCGTCGGCTCTACGCCAAGCGGATCTTCGATCGGCTCCTCGGCGACCGCATGTTGAAGGACGCGGCGCGGATCCTGGCAGTCTCGGATGCCGAGCGGAGTCAGCTGAAGGGGCTGGGCGTGGCGGACGAGGTGATCCGGTACGTGCCGAATCCCATCGACACAGCCGAGTTCTCACGGCGCATCGAGCGCGGAGCGTTTCGAGCCGGACAGAAGATCGGGAGCGGCCCGGTAGTGCTGTTCCTCGGGAAGATTACACCCCGCAAGAACGTCGATGTACTCGTGCGTGCCTTCGCGCGGTTGACCCGACGCGACGCGACGCTGGTCGTCGCCGGCAACGACATGGGCGCCCTCGGGCGTGTGCGCGCCCTCGTCAGGTCGCTGACGCTCGACGGGCGGACGCGCTTTGTCGGGCTCCTCGAGGCGGCGAGCCGACTCGAGGCGCTCGCCGATGCCGACGTGGTGGTGTATCCCTCCGAGCACGAGGTCTTCGGGCTGGTCGCGCTCGAGGCGCTGCTGGTCGGGACGCCGGTCGTCGTGGCCGGCGACAGCGGCTGCGGCGAGGTCGTCGCTCGGGCCGGCGGGGGAATCGTCGTGCCGGCTGGCGACGTGAATCGGCTCTCGGAAGCCGTCGAGCAGGTGCTGGGCGCGGCTGCGTTCTGGCGGTCGGCCGCCGTCCGCGCGGGCCTGCCCATCCGAGCGCGTTACGGCAGCGATGTCGTCTGCTCGCAGCTCGAGACGGTGTACCTGGACGTGATCGCGGCAGGCAGAAGGGCCGTGCCCGCGTGACCGGTGTCAGCTTCGTCATCCCCGTGCACAACGGCCGTGCCCACCTCCGTCAGACCCTGGTGTCGGTGCTGGCCCAGGCCGACGGCCGTCCGTTCGAGATTCTCCTGATCGACGACGGGAGCGTGGATGGGGGCGTGGAATCAGTCCGCGATCTGATCACCGGGGCACCAGCGTCGGTCCTGCGCTCGGATGGCCGCGGCGCCGCCGCGGCCATCAATCTCGGCATTCTCCGCGCCCGATACCCCATCGTGTGCCAGGTCGATCAGGACGTGACGCTCGAGGCTGGCTGGCTGCCGGGCCTGCTGAAGGCGTTCGACGACCCGGCCGTGGGCGCGGCCCAGGGGCAGTACATCACCGACCCGACCGCCCCGGTCCTTGCTCGCGTGATGGGCCGCGATCTCGAGCAGCGGTACGCGGCCATCGAGACCGAGACGGATCACGTGTGCACTGGAAACGCAGCCTACCGCCTGGCGGCCCTGAAGGCCGTCGGGCCGTTCGACGAGGGTCTCGGGTACGGCTACGACAACGACATGAGCTACCGGCTGAGAGCGGCCGGGTTTCGCCTGGCGTTGTGTCGTGACGCGAGGAGCATTCACCACTGGCGAACGGGCGTGAGCGGGTACTTCCGCCAGCAGTACGGGTTCGGATACGGCCGGCTCGATCTCGTGGCCAAGCACCCCTCGCGGTTGGGCGGCGATGCGGTGTCGCCGCTCTCGATGATGCTGCACCCGGTCGGAATGCTCCTCGCGATGGCCGGCCTCGGCATCGGGCTGTCGCAGGGCGGTACCGCCGCTCGGGTCGGGCTGACAATCGCCGCGGCGCTGCTGAGCGTGCTGGTCGTCGAGCGGACCCTCGCAGGCGTTGCCGCTGCACGGCGGTTCCGCGACTGGTCGGCCCTGCTCTTTCCGATTGTCCATCTCATTCGAGACGTCGCGTGGGTCTGCGCCATGCTCATGTGGTCGGTGCGCCGGATGACGCGCCTGGGCTCTGAGCCCCGTCACAGCATGTCACCCGCGTCGAGAGATCCCCGACCGCGGCGCGACGTCACGCCGGCCGAGTAGCCTGTTATACTTTTCGGCGGTCCTTCTCCGTGATGTCCGGTCAAGCTGAAATCGAGATTCCACGACGCGCGCTGTTCAAGGCGGCCGAGGTGTGCGATCTGGCGCGCGTGCAGCCGTACGTGCTGCGCTCGTGGGAGGCGGAGTTCCCCGGGCTGGGCCTGACCAAGACCGACGGCGGCCCGCGTACCTATCGCCGTGAGGACGTCGAGCAGGTGCTCCGGATCAAGCGTCTGCTGCTTGACGAGGGCCTCACACTGGCCGGCGTGAGGCGGCGCATCGAGGAGGAGGCGATGCCCGTCGGTGCCGATGTGCCGGCCATAGACGAGCTGATCGGGCAGAATGCCCGCGAGCGGCTGACGGCCGTCAAACGCGGACTGCGATCGATTCTGGATCTGCTCGGCGGGCGCGTGGGCGTGGGAGAGCTGCGCCTGACCGCGCCGGTGGCGAATCTCCCGCGGCGCGGGGGCACCGCAGCCCGCGCCAAGGTTCGCCGGCCCAGGGCGCGCTCGCGGCCGGCGGCTCCGGTCCGGCGCAAGCGCTCGGCGTAGTGTACCTGTCGGTCGGGATGTGGCGCAGCCTGGTAGCGCACTTGACTGGGGGTCAAGGGGCCGCCGGTTCGAATCCGGCCATCCCGACCAATTCCTCCGTACCGGCGTAAAGCAGGAGGCGCAAGGATGACGCACCCAGCTCGAATCGCCTGGACGATTGCCGCTGGCGTCGCGGCACTTATCATCCTGTCGAGCACAGGCGTCGGGGCCCAGATTGGCGTCACCCCGTACAAGGTCAACTACAACTGGGACAAGCTCGAAGGCCGGAAGATCGGCGTGGCGAGCGGCATCAGGATGGATCCTGACGGCAAACACTTGTGGATTCTCGACCGCTGCGGCGCGAACGGGTGCGCCGATTCCACCCTCGATCCCATCATCCAGGTCGATCTGGACGGAAGATTCGTGAGGAGCTTCGGCAGAGGCATCATGAACTTCCCGCACGGGTTCTTCATCGACCATGAGGGCTTCATCTGGGTGACCGACGGTGCGCCCAACGGAGACGCTCGAGGGGCGGCCGGCTTCAAGAAGGGCTTGGGCCATCAGGTCTACAAGTTCAGTCGGGACGGGAAGCTCGTCATGAGGCTTGGCGAGGCCGGCGTTCCAGGCGCCGACGAGAGGCACTTCAACGGTCCGACCGGCGTTGTGGTGGCGCAGAGCGGCGATATCTGGATCACCGACGGGCACGGAGGTCCGCAAGTCGGCCCTCACAAGGGCAACATGTACGGGTCACGCGGTGGGAACAACCGGCTGGTCCGCTTTTCGAAGGACGGCCGGTTTGTCCAGGCGTGGGGAGGTGGCGTCGGGTCCGAGGGCAGCCTCCCGCTGCAGTTCAACGATCCTCACGGCATCGAGATCGATGGCGAGGGCCGGCTGTACATCGCCGACCGGGGCAATCAGCGCGTGCAGGTGCTAGACAAGGACGGCAACTTCGTGACGCGCTGGACGCAGTTCGGCAAGCCGAGCGCCATCGCCATCGACACGAAGGGCAACATCTACGTCGCCGACGGGATGTCCGATGGCCATTGGAATCCCGGTTGGGAGCGCGGCATCCGGATCGCGGATCTCAAGACCGGATGGATCAAAGCGTTCATCCCGGACGAGGAAGCGACGCGGGGTGCCGGAACCGAGTTCCTGGGACTCGACACCAAGGGCCGGATCTTCTCCGGCGCCAGCGGCCGCCCCGGGCTGGTGGTGCACGAGCTCTTCAGGCCACTTTTCTAACCGGAGATTGTAGAAAGTCCGAGTCCGAAGCGCCGCGCGCATGGAATGAGCCGCCTACCAGTAACGACGAATCTGGATTCCATTTGTCCGTCCGATCGTCACGCCGAACGTCGTGCTCGGCTGTGCGGCTCTTCGCTGATCTTGCACTCCCCACCAGATGAGGGTGCCGCCAGCGGCCACGAGTCCAAAGCCCGTCACGGAAGGGTCAGAACCGTGATTCGGTGTGGGTTTCGCCGCCGTCACCGGAACCGCAAGCGCACCTGCGCCGATGAGGACCACTCCCGACCAGATTGTGATGCGACCTTTGCGCATCAGACGTGATTTCGCGTCGGTTTGTTGAGATGACAGCGTCGTGGTAGTCAACAGCACCAACGTCAACGCCACCACTGCCGTCTTCATCTACCTCCTCCTATCGGTCGCATGCTCCCGCAAGCTTCATCCATGTAGAGACAAGCGCTACTATTCCCGATTCGAGTGGCCGTGCGCGCTCGGGGCCGGTAAGCCCTGTCGGTCGCGCTCCGCACGCAGAGAGAAGCTCCCGTCCGTGACGACAAGCTCGCCTGGACTCAGTCCTGACACAACCTCGATGCGCTCGTTGGCTGCGGCGCCGGGCTGAATCGCACGCTCGACGAATCGACCTTGCGTGTTCGCGTCGGCGACATAGACGACCGACTGCTGGCCGATGGTCTGCACAGCGCTTCTCGGTATCAGCACCACGGGCGTCGCCGACGCCGCCCCGATATGAAGGTCGACGTACATGCCCAGCCGCAGCTGCCCTCCCGGATTCGCCATCTCCGCGCGCACCCTGGCCGTGCGCGTCTCCCGATTGACCTGCGGATCGATGTAGCTCACCGTGCCGCGCAGCTCGAGGCCAGGATATGCGGGCACCGTCATCCTGAGGGGACTTCCGACGCGCACGAGCGCAAAATCCTTTTCGTACAAGTTGCCGACCACCCACACCGTGGACAGATTGGCGATCGTGAAGAGCGGCGCCCCCGCAGACACGTTGGCGCCGACCGTCGCCTCGCGCGACGTGACGACGCCTTCGGAAGGAGCCCGGACATCGAACGAGGAGGTCATCTGCGAGGAAGAGGACAATCGTGCCACCTGATCGGCAGACATGCCGAGCAGCTCGAGCCGCGACTTCGCGCCCGCGACGCTCGAGGTGAGCATCGTGTGCTCCGCGTGCGTCCGTTCCAGTTCCTGGCGGCTCGCGGCGCCGATGCCGACCAGACGTTCGGTGCGGGCGAGCTGCTGCTCGTGCGCCTGGAGATCGGCCTGTTGCGACAGATAGGCCCGCTGCGCGTCGGCCAGTTCGGGGCTGTACAACTCGGCCAGCAGGTCACCCCGGCGAACGTGCTGTCCAAGCTCGGCGGTCACGCGCGACATGCGTCCCGCGACGAGCGCCGTGATGACGACCTGGCGATAGGCGTTCGGTTCGATGACCGCAGGCGTCCGCACCTCGGTCTGCGCCGTCCCGAGCTCAACCGGCGACACGACGATCTTCGCACGCTCGACGGCCTCCGGGTCGAGGAGGACCGCGACCTCTGAAGCGCTGGTGGCCGTCCACTGGGAGGTCTGCGGCGGGGTAGGCGCCTGAGCCGTCTGTGGCGGCATTCCTCCGCCGAGCGCAAGATATGTCGCGGCGGCGCCGGCCGCCAGCCCGAAGCCGAGCGCGGCAACCAGCCACACTCCTGATGCGGATCGTCCGGGGGTGGTCATGGCCGGGCTCCCAGCGCGCGCGCCAGCTCCGTTCGCGCATCGTAGAGCTGGCGAAGCGCATCCGTGTAGGCCCGCTCGACATCGAGGTACCGCCGCTGCTCGGTCATCATCTCGGCCACACTCGTGCGCCCCAGCTCGTATGTCTGCCGCACCACGTCCAGGTTACGGCGGGCGAGCGGCAGGATCTCGGACGCGTAGGCCTCGATTGTTTCACGAGCGCGCTGGTGAAGCAGCGTGGCGGCGGCAATCTCGATGCGCGCATCGAGTCGAACAGCTTCCAGTCGATGTTCGGCGCCGGCCCGT
>CAZCEL010000278.1:0-6803 GCA_964497175.1 uncultured Bifidobacteriaceae bacterium | reverse complement strand
TCTTCGTGCTGCCCGCGCTCCTGGGTCTGTGTCTTGCTCCGCTCGTGACGATGGTCTGTCGCAGCTCGCTTGCGGGGACGATTCTCAGCGGAGGCGTCGCGGGGCTCACGTGGGCCATGACGGCCGCGGTTGCCTGGTTCTGGTTCGGAGTTGATGCTGGCGCAGGCGACGGCGTCATCCTCGGCCGCTGGGCGCTCGCGATGATCGTGCTGTGCCTGCTGGGGGGGCTGCTCGGCTGGCGTCGCTTCGCCCGGCTCGAGGCCACCGTCGCTGCTTCACGTGCCCTTCACCTGCCCCGCTGGCAGAGGGGCGTCACGACCGCGCGCCGGTATGCTCCGCTGGGGGCTCTCGCAGCCAAGGAAGTTCACCTGCAGCAGCTCACGCTTGTCGTCGCCGGTCTCTACCTCGTCGGCTGGGCCATCCTGCTGCTCGCGCGGTCCTACATTCCGACGCTGTCGGCCATCCCGCCCGGGGCGTTGGTCCTGCTGTACTGCGTAGGGCTCGTGATCATGATCGGCGCGCTGGCCAGCGCGGAGGAGCGACAGCATGGCACCCTTGCTTGTCAGCTGCTCCAGCCGGCGCCTGCCTGGACGCAGTGGATGGTCAAGGTCGGCGTGACGTTCGGCCTGGCGCTCGTGCTTGGCGCCGGTCTTCCGATTCTCCTGATCCGGCTCGCGCCGCATGAAGCCCTGCGCGGGCTCCCCAGGCCCGGCGACTTCGTGGTCCTGATCCTTCTGTTGACCGCCGGCAGCATCTACATCTCGTCGCTCTGCTGCAGTGGCGTGCGCGCGATGGTGGCGGCGCTGCCCGTTGGCATCGGCGTGCTGTTCTACATTCAGGTGGTGAGGGCGGCGCTCGGGTGGACCACCTCGAAGCTTGCCGGCCCGTGGATGGGCCACATCGTCTCTGGAACAGTTGCACCATTCTCGATTGACCCGGGGGACGCGGCGCTGGTCGCAACGCGTGTGTTGGCGTTCACACTGGTCCCGTTGCTGGTGTGGTTCGCGTTCGTCAATCACCGGTCGTCTGAGCGAACCGTCCGGCGCGTGGTCCCGCAAGTCGCCTCGATTGCGGCGCTCATCACGATGGGGATACTGCTGACTGGCGGGGTCCTGGCGTTGCACGAGCTGAGCTCGCGTTAGTGATCAGTTTCCAGGTGCATGTAGCATCGCCGCGCCGCCCTCCAAGCTCGACGCCCTTAGCGCCCGTTCTCCAGCGCGCTGTTGATGGCCTCACGAAGCTCGCGTGAGCCGGGCGTCACCTGGCTCGGAAAGAATGCGAGGACGCGGCCGTCCTTTCCAATCACATACTTCGCGAAGTTCCACGCCGGCAGCCTGCCCGACCTGCCGAGGAACTCGTACACGGGCGACTGGCTGGGGCCGGCCTTCGTCCGCACTTTCTCGAACATCGGGAACGTGACGTCGTAGGTGCGCGTGCAGAACTGCGCGATGTCCTCCGGCGTGCCAGGCTCCTGGCCGCCGAAGTCGTTGCTCGGAAAGGCCAGGACGGTGAAGTTCTTCCCCTGCATCTCGCGCTGAAGGGCCTCGAGCCCCTCGTACTGCGGGGTGAACCCGCACCGGCTCGCCACGTTCACCACGAGGCTGACCTTGCCGCGGTAGGTTGACAGCTCGGCCGGCTCACCCTCGAGCGTCGCTGTCTTCAAATCGTAGAACGAGGTCACGATCCCTCCCGCTGCGCGCAGTGCCACCGCGTGCGTCAGTCCAGACTGCCTTCGGATCGATCAGGCGCGCTCGAACAGCGCGGCCGCCCCCTGTCCGCCGCCCACGCACATGGTGACGACCCCGTAGCGGGCGTTCGGGCGGCGCGTCATCTCGCTGAGGAGCGTGCCGACGAGGCGCGATCCCGTCATGCCGAACGGATGACCGATCGAAATCGATCCGCCATTGGGGTTGAGCCGGTCCATGGGCAGGCCCAGACGGTCGCGGCAGTACACGACCTGCGACGCGAAGGCCTCGTTCAGCTCCCAGACGTCGATGTCCTCGACGCGCAGTCCGTGCTTCTTGAGCAGCTTCGGCACGGCGAACACCGGACCGATGCCCATCTCGTCGGGCTCGCAGCCGGACACGGCGTACCCGCGAAACACGAGTGCCGGCTCGATCCCGAGCGCCCTGGCCCGGTCGCTCGACATAACGAGCGTGGCCGACGCGCCGTCGGAGAGCTGCGACGAATTGCCGGCCGTCACGCTGCCGCGCCCGCTCGTCGTGTCGAACACGGCGGGCAGCTTCAGGAGACCCGCGATGGTGGTATCGGGCCGATTGCACTCGTCGCGGTCGACCGACGCTTCTTCCTCGCCCACCTTCGCCCCCGTCTTCTTGTCGAGCACGGCGCGGCGCACCCTCATCGGCGCGATCTCTCCTTCGAAGAAGCCCTCCTGCTGCCCCCGCGCGGTGCGCTGCTGGCTGGCGAGCGCGTACTCGTCCTGCGCCTCGCGCGTCACGCCATACCGCTTGGCGACGACCTCGGCGGTGTCGCCCATGGCCATGTACAGAGCCGGCACATGCTGCTCGACCCATGGATTGGGCGAGGTGTCGCGCTCCATCATCGTGATGGATTCGACCCCGCCGCCGATGGCCGCCTCGACGCCCTCCTGCAGGACCATGTGCGACGCCTGGACGATCGCCTGGAGGCCCGAGTTGCAGAAGCGGTTGACGGTTACGGCCGAGACGGTGACGGGCAGGCCCGCGCGCAGCGCCGCAACGCGCGCCACGTTGTGCCCGGCCGGGCCATGCGGCTGCCCGCAGCCGACGATCACGTCGCCGATCTCCGACCGATCGAGCGCCGGCGCCTTCGCGAGCACGTGCTCGATGGCGTGGGCGGCCAGGTCGTCCGGCCGCGTCATGTTGAAGGAGCCGCGGTGCGACTTGGCGAGGGGCGTGCGGGCGCTGGCGACGATGACGGCTTCACGCATGATTTACAAATTGTGACACGTTCGTTCAGAATGCGCTCGGCCAGGCTGTGTGGCCGCCCTGAAGGAGTCCCAATGGTGAATGCTCGCGCGTTCGCGCTGGCGCTGCTGACATCGGTCGGCCCGTTTCTCCACGTCCCCGCACCGGCGGGCGCGGCCGGGACTGCCTGCGAGAGCCTGACGGCCCTGACAATACCGAACATCAGCGTAACGTCGGCCGTCCAGGTGCCCGCGGGAACGTTCCAGGTGCCGCGCGGGCAAGGTGCTTCCGCGGACCCAAATGCACGCCCGGTGCCCGCCTTCTGCCGCGTGGTCGCCGTCGCCACGCCGACGCCCGACTCGACGATCAACTTCGAGGTCTGGATTCCGCCGGCCGAGGCCTGGAACGGCAAATTTCAAGGTGTAGGCAACGGCGGATACAGCGGCGCTATCGGGTACGGCGCGATGGTTACCGCGCTGCGCCGGGGTTACGCGACGGCCAGTACGGACACGGGACACACTGGCGACGACATGCGGTTCGGTCAGGGGCACCCGGAGAAGATCGTCGACTGGGCGTACCGGTCGCTGCACATCACGACGGACACTGCCAAGCTCATCGTGCGCAGCCACGCCGGACGGCTGCCGGAGCGTTCGTACTTCGTCGGCTGCTCGAGCGGCGGCCATCAGGCGCTGACCGAGGCGCAGCGCTTCCCAGGCGACTACGACGGCATCATCGCCGGCGCGCCCGCCAACAATCGCATCCGCCAGACGTTCGCCTTCCTCTGGACGTGGATGGCCACGCACAAAGACGATGGGACGATGATTCTGCCTGCGGTGAAGCTGCCAGCGTTGACGAAGGGCGCGGTGGCCGCGTGCGACACGATCGATGGGCTGAAGGATGGTCTGATAGACGATCCGCGCCGATGCCGATTCGACCCCTCCGTGCTGCTGTGCAAGGGCGTCGACGGTCCGGACTGCCTGACGCCGCAGGAGGTCGAGGCCGTTCGCAAGGTGTACGACGGGCCCAAGAGCCCCCGCACCGGCGAGCCGATCTTCACGGGCTGGCCGCGCGGCAGCGAGGCATTCGGCGAGTCGGCCATCCAGACGTGGCGGCAATACATTCTCGATCCCAAGGAGCCGATGCGCGTCGGCTTCTTCCGGTATTTTCTGTTTCATGATCCGAACTGGGACTACCGCACGCTCGACTGGGACCGCGACCTCGCGTATTCCGAGCAGCGGCTGGGGTTCATGGCCGCCACCGACAAGGACCTGACAGCGTTCAAGACGCGCGGCGGCAGACTGCTGATGTACGCCGGCTGGGCCGATCCGGTCGTGCCGCCGCAGGACAACGTCACGTACTACGAGGCGGTGGCGAAAGCCATGGGCGGCTACGATCGCGTCCAGGACTTCTTCCGCCTGTTCATGGCGCCCGGGATGGGCCACTGCGGCGGCGGCCCCGGTCCAAGCAGCTTCGACGCGCTCGCGGCGCTCGAGCAGTGGGTCGAGAAGGGCGTCGCGCCCGACAAGCTGATCGCGTCGCACTCCACGGCGGGAAAGATCGATCGGACGCGGCCGCTCTGCGCGTACCCGCAAGTGGCGCGGTACAGGGGCACCGGCAGCATCGATGAGGCGGCGAATTTCTCGTGCGTGGCCGATCGGCCGGCGCCCGTGACGCGGACCGGGGGCAAGTAACGCCGCTACGGCAGCGCCAGCGCCACGAGCTCCGGCATCGCGCCCTGGCCGCCGCCCTGCACGGTGAGCGCGATGTACTGCTTGCCGTCCGTCAGGTACGTCATCGGCGTGCCGATCGCGGCGCCGGGCAGATCCGTGGACGCCAGTTCCTTGCCGGTGGCCTTGTCGTAGGCGACCAGGCGCGGCCCGTTCCGCGCGCCTCCCGACGTCAACGCGTAAATGAGCAGCGTCTTCGTCAGCAGCGGCCCGCTCATCGTCACGTCGCCGCCAAGCGGTGGCAGCTTGAGCGCCTTGAGCATCGGGTGGTTGCGGATGCGGTCGCCGTTGCCGGTCGGCACCATCCACACGTGATCGCCCGTGTTCATGTTGATGGCCGTCATGCGCGAGTATGGCGGCTTGAAGAGTGGCAACCCTTGCGGCATCGAAGGTCCTGGCGTGCCCCGCCCCTCCATGAACCGGAGATTGCCCTTCAGGGCCGGATCGGGATCGACCAGCTTAAACGTGCTGAAGGTGTTCCGCGAGGGAACGTACAGCATGCTGGTGTCAGGATCGACGGCCGCCCCCGACCAGTTCCCGCCACCAGACGCCGAGGGCCGCGCAATCGTCCCCTGGAGTGAGGGCGGGGTGAAGAGCGGACCCATGCGGAACGGCTTGACGGCGCTGAGCGCCATGGCGCGCAGCTCGGGCGTGAAGTCCACGAGGTCGTCGACCGCGGCCCCTTGATACTCGTACGGCGCGGGCCTGGTTGGGAACGGCTGCGTCCCGGCCGCCTTCTCGCCCGGAACATCGGAGGCGGGAACGGGACGCTCCTCGATCGGCCAGATGGGTCTGCCGTTGGTGCGATCGAAGACGAAGAGAAATCCCTGCTTGGTCACCTGCGCGAGCAGCTTGACGCGCCGGCCGTCAATCGTCGCGTCGAGCAGCGTCGGGGCGGCCGGGTGGTCGTAATCCCACAGGCCGTGATGCACCGACTGGAAATGCCAGACGCGCTTGCCCGTCTCCAGATCCAGGCAGAGCGTGCTTTCCGCGAACAGGTTGTTGCCGTGCCGGTGACCTCCGTAGTAATCCGGCGCCGTCGTGTTGGTCGGGATGTAGACGTGCCCGAGTTCCTCGTCGGCGCTCATCATCGACCAGACGGTGACCTTGCCGGAGTACGACCACGAATCGTTCTCCCACGTGTCATTGCCGAACTCGCCAGGGGTCGGCACGGTGTGGAAGGTCCACTTCAGCTGTCCGGTCCGCACGTCGAACGCGCGAATCCACCCCGGGATCTGCTCCTTGTAGATGACGTACGACGAGATTGAATTCGGCACCAGGACGACATCGCGGGCGACCAGCGGGGGAGACTGTACGGAGTAGGTCAGGGCGTTCAGGTAGTCCCGCTGGCCGCGCTTGGCGCGCGGCAGTCCGGTCATCAGGTCGACTTTGCCGTTGGTCCCGAAGCCGGCCGCGGGCCGGCCGGTCCTGGCATCGACCGCGATGAGGTAGCCGTCGCCAGTGCCCCAGAAGATCCGTTCCTCCTTGCCGTCGGTCCAGTACGCGACGCCGCGCTGATTCCACCGCGCGCTCATCGTCGTCGTGCCGGCTTCATAGCTCTTCGGGTTGTAGATCCACTTGGTGGCGCCCGTCTTTGCGTCGACGGCGGCGCCGACCGACGTCGGTGCGTTGAAGTAGAGCGTGCCGCCGACCATGAGGGGGGTCGCCTTGAAGTTGTTCACGAACGGCGAGTCGCCGTCGCGCCATCGCTTCGGGTCGATGCGCCGCAGCTCGTCGAAGATCAGCCGCGACTCGGCGGCCCACTCGACGCCGCCCGGAAGCGTCATGCTGAGGAACGCGTCCGGGGTCTTCGCACGCCATGCGATCCGCAGGCTGCTGAAGTTGTCGCGGGTGATCTGATCGAGCGGCGAATACTTGGAGCTCCCCAGATCGCCGCCGTAGGTCGGCCACTCGCCCTTGGCGGTGGAGTACCGGAACCTCGTCTGCTGCGCGGTGACCGAGGCCACCAGCAGGGCAACGATGAGGGTCGCGACGATTCGCGTCATGTGACGACGAGCAGGGCTGGACATCCTGTGCCTCTTTCGACGTGTACCCGAGAGCAACGGCAGGCCCGAATTATACGCGCCCCCGACGCGAGTCACGCGGGGTAGTAGCGCACGACCCATTCGGCCACGCAGCACGGGCGGTCGGCGCCTTCGCGCTCGATCGT
>CAZCEL010000277.1:0-6806 GCA_964497175.1 uncultured Bifidobacteriaceae bacterium | reverse complement strand
GGTCAGCACTCAGCGGTCAGCACTCAGCGATCAGCGATCAGCGATCAGCGATCAGCGATCAGCGTTCAGCGGTCAGCGCCGGTCGCAGCTGATAGCTGATAGCTGAGTGCTGTGTGCTGTTTGCTGACCGCTGATCGCTGATCGCTGATCGCTCCCAATCACTTCGACGCGGATCGTATCGCCGGCAGGAAGTTCTCCAGCGCCCAGATCTCGTTGTCGTCGTTCTCGGTCAGCCCGAAGGCGAGCTGTTTGCCGTCCGGGCGCATAGCTGGAGTCTTGATCCCCTTGAGTACTCCGGACACGCCCACCTGCTCGGCCGGCCCGCCGGCAATCGGAACGCGCCAGAGCTGCTCTCTCCGGTTTTCGCCCTCACCCTCGCCGCGTACGAACAGCAGGGAGCGCTGGTCGGGCGTCCACGCGAGCGTGTTGTACCGCGAACCGTCCAACCAGATGGAATGTCGATAGACCTCGCGCGACGGCCCGCCCGCAGCCGGCATGACCTCGATGAAGCTCGGGTACTCCGTGGTGTCCTTTCGAACCGTCTTCAGATAGGCGAGCTCTGAGCCATCGGGCGACACGGCGAGGGCGACGAACCACTCGTCCTTCTTCAGCACGGTCTCACGGCGAGTGTCGAGGTCGAATCGCACGAGACGTCCGGATGGTGTCCGCGGCCCAGAGCTCGGCTGTCCGCCGTGCTGGAAGGCGCAGAAGATGGCGGTGCCGTCCGGCGACAGATCGAAAAAGAAGGCGCCGTTGTGTGTGAGGCTCCAGAGGAGCTGGGTTCTGGCGGTGTCGAGATCGAGTCGATGGAACCCGAGCCCCGGCCCCTGGGCGTCCCTCGCCAGAATGAGCACGGAGCGGTTGTCGGGGAACCACTTCGGGCCCGAGCTGAGCGGGTTGTTCACGACGCCAACGGGGAGCGGCACGACGCGCTCGACGCCCGTGTTGACCGTCCGGATGACGAGCACCGTCGGATTGGTCCCGGGGTTGGGCAGGCCGCTCGGGCTGCGGGACGAGTAGTAGGCGAGGTACTGACCGTCGCGGGACCAGGCCGGGCGCCGGCTGACATTGAGGCCGCTCTCCGAGGCAACGACAGGAGGACGAGTGACACGCAGGTTCTCGAGGTCCGCCACATAGACGTTCTGCCGGGATCCGCCGCGGAGGTGGTAGTACAGAGCCCCGCTTCGGGACATGCCCAGCAGGCTGACTCCCTTGAGATCCGATCGGATCAACGTCGGCGACCCGTCGGGCGAGCCCCCGGCGACGGCCTGGCTCCACAGCGACACGGCGCCCGTGCGGGTGCTCAGGAACAGCACGTGCGACCCATCGGGTGACCAGACCGGCGAAGTGTCGTCAGCCGGATGCTGCACCAGCGTCGTCTCGCGGCTGCCGTCGGTCGCGAGCACCTTGATGTCACGTGACGAGCCGCTGGCGCTCTCGGGCACGTCGTAGGCGAGAAAGCGGCCGTCCGGAGACACGCTGACCCTGCCGGGGGACCGCCACTCGAGCGACTTGAGGCTCTGGAACGATCCATCCTCGATCGAGACCGTGCCGAGCTGGGAGGCTCGATTCAGCAGCCGCTCGACGATCAGCCGTCTGCCATCCGGTGGCCAAGCCACCGGGAGCGTGTACTCTCCGCCCGCCTGGAAGCGGAGCACCGTGCGCGCGCCTGGCGGAGTGCCGGCCGCGAGCGGGACGATCCGCAGTTCGTACGTGCCGTCTTTCTCAACGAACCACAGGTAGGCCACCTGCCGGCCGTCCGGCGAGAAGACGGACGTTTCCACGTAGTCGCCCGACGCGACCCAGCCCCCGGTGTTGGTTAAGTGCCGGGTGCTGCCCGCCGTCAAATCGCGCACCGCCAGGTCTCCGGTGTCGCCGACGTGAAAGCTCAGATGGCGCCCGTCCGGAGAAAGCGCGCCGTCCGGCACCCCGGGTCCGGCCCAGATCCGTCGCGCGACCGTTCCGCCCGACGGCGATCGCAGGGCCGCGAGCCGCTGACGGGCCGTCGCCGCCGGCTCGGTCTGGTCCGCGAATCTCTGCAGCACATCTTCATAGATGCGCCTTGACTCGGTCTCGCCCAGCTTCTCGTAGCACCCGGCCATCCGAACGAGCGCCGTCGCGGCTGCGGCGCGATCGCTGGCCTTCGCCACGATCTCGTATTGCGCGATTGCCTTGCGCAGGTCGCCGTCCACCGTTTCTGTTCGGATGGCTGCCTGCAGGGCAACATCCTGCGGCCCTGGTCGCTGCGCCGCCATCCCCGGTCCCAGCATCGCCACGGCCGCCAACAACATGAGTGCTTTTCGCATGGTGCTCCCCTCCATGCCCGCCACTCTATCGATCGACCGTGAGACGCCGGCGTCGGGCCGGTGGCATGTTGGTGTCGTTTTCATGTGTCGAACCGGTAGCCGAGGCCGCGAACGCTCACGATATGCCGGGGCGCCGCCGGATCGGCTTCGACCTTGCGGCGCAGCTTCACCACGTGCGTGTCGACGACGCGATCGGTCAGAAAGACGTTCGACCCCCACACGTCGCGGACGATCTGCGTGCGCGTGAGGACGCGGCCAGCGTTGTGGAGAAATGCCTGCAACATCTTCAGCTCGATCGCGGTCAGGTCCGTCGGCGCCCCGTTGCGCCTCAGCTCGGCGCGCGCGAAGTCGATCTCGCACGCGCCGAACTGCCGGACGCTCTCCTCTTCCGGCGCGGCGCGCCGGAGCAGCGCGCGGATGCGCGCGCGCAGCTCTTTCGGGCTGAACGGCTTGGTGACGTAGTCGTCGGCGCCCATGTCGAGGCCCATCACCTTTTCCGCTTCCTGCGTCCGGGCGGTCAGCATTAGCACGGGCGTGCGAATCTTCGCGCGCCGCAGGCCCCGGCACACCTCGAAGCCGTCCTTGTGGGGCAGCATGACGTCGAGCAGGATGAGGTCCCAGCCGGGCTCTCGCGCGCGGCGGCTGGCGTCCTCACTGTCGGTGGACACTTCGACGAGGTGCCCTTCGTCCCGAAGGTCGAGCTGCAGCCCGAGGGCGATGTCCGGCTCGTCCTCGACGATCAGGATGCGGGCCACAACCCGTCCTCACTGAATGCCGTCATGGCTCATCCGGTTGTCCGCTCTCCGACGGGTCAACCCCAGCGAATTCCACTTCCTGCGATTCTTCGAGCCCGCCGTCCTGCAGTACCGGCAGCAGAATGGTGAACGTGCTGCCGGTACTGCAGGACGGCGGGCTCGAAGAATCGCAGTGATGGGCCCTGACGATTTCGTCGACCATCGCCAGGCCGATGCCGGTGCCCTTGATCCCTCGGGTCCGCGCCTGCTCCCCCCGGTGGAACTTCGTGAATATCTTCGTCCGCTCGTGCGCGGGGATGCCCATCCCGTGGTCGCGCACGCTGATAGAGAGGTGTCCGTTCCTCCTGCCCACGGCTACTTCGACGGGTGAAGGCTCCGGCGAGTACTTGACGGCGTTCTCCAACAGGTTCCGCACGGCCCTCGCCATCGCCTCCTCGTCCAGCGCCACCTGCGCCGATTCCAGGCTCCGGAAGGTAATGTCGTGGCCGCCCGGTCCGCCCGGCGCCGCGCGAAAGTCGTCGACCACCCGGCGGACGAGATCCGAGCCATCGTGCGGCTCGAACCGATACCGGCGCGCGCCGGCTTCCATGCGGCCGAAATCCAGGAGCGACTCGACCAGGCGCGTCAGTCGATCGGTGGCGCGCGCCTGGGCGTCGTACGCGATCCGGCGGCGGCGGTCGTCGAGCGCGGGCTGCTCCCGCAGCATGTCGGTGAACTGCCGAAGCGAGGTGAGCGGCGTCCTGAACTCGTGCGATACCGCCGCGACGAAGTCGGACTGGTGACGGGCCACGGCCAGCTCGCGGCCGACCGCCCGCACGATCAGCGATCCCGCCGTGAGCGCCATCCCGACGAGGAGAACGAACCCGACGACGAGCCACTGACGCCGCCGCGCGAACTCGCGGTGCTCGGGCGGCGGGTCGACGCTCGTGACCGCGATGTTCCAGGGCAGCGCGGTGTCGCCCGAGGTCCGCAGAATCGCGGAGGCTGCGGTCGATCCGCCGGCGCCCAGGATCGGCCGGCCGTCCGGGCGGCGGAGCTCGACTGCGATCTGTTGCTCGGCCTCTATCGGGGCGATGGCACGAAGCCACTGCGCCTGGACGAAGCCGGTCGTGGCGACGAGCGCCCGCAGACCCTCGTCGGACCACTGCCACGTCGCCGTGACCGTTTGACCATGGATCTCCAAGGAGTCGGCGCCTGACGTGCGCGGTGCGTTCGGATCCATCGACTGCCACCGCTTCCACAGTGCCTCCACCGCCTCTGCAAGAACCTCGGCGGACGAGGGCTGTTGGCGTCGACCTTTCTCAACAAGATGGTTGGCGTCGCCGCTCCATTTCGCGGCGTCGGCGGCATAGAGCGCATAGACCGGGCCGGTGAGGCGCCACACCCCGGCATCGAGCGCGCTCCGGATCTCGCGCGCCTCGCTGCGAAGCTCCTCGCGCCGCTCGTCCTCGTCGAACACGCGACAGCGCGCGTACCTGGCCACCAGGCCCGCCGGCACGCCCTCAATCGCCACATCGTCCAGTTCCTTCATTCGGGCATAGACGGCGAGCGCTTCGTCAGTCCGGCCCTGCCGCCGGAGACTGCGGCCAAGGCGGAGCAGTGCGCCGGCCCTGGTCGGTCGATCCGCGGACATCGACAGGCGGCGGAACTCGGCGTGCGCGGCCTCGTACGCCTGTTGACGGAACTCGAGAGTGTCGCCGCGGGCGAAGGTCGAGGCGGGCGCCTCGTCGAGCGGCGGCACGACAGGCAAGTACGCGACGCGGCCGGGCGGCAGCACCTCGAGCTGTTCGCCTCGGCGCGTGACGGCCACCACGCCCTCGGGCCAGGGACCGCTCCCGCCAAACAGGTCCTGCGTGGATTCCGAGATGGCGCGCTGCAGGCCCGTGACGGCCAGGTCGGCGGCCCGCTCCAGTCGCTGGGCGATCTGCTGGGTTTCGAGCGCTCGATCCTGGGCGATGAGGCGCCACCCGAGCCACAGGAGCGTGGCCAGCGGCACGACGGTGACCGCGGCGACGAGCAGCACGAGGCTCCACGGCGGGCGTGGCGCTCGCGGCGGGCGCATAGGGATCAGGGGGAAGTGTAGCCCCTCCCTTCGCGCCCGGTCTGTGGTTGGTGTGTGTTGTTTCTGTGACGTCCAGACTTGACTAGCCAGATCGGCTGTCTGCTGGACGAGATCGACGCCTGCGCTCAGTGCTTCTCGTTCCGTTGCTCACGACGGCGTGCTCGCTCGGCCAGCAACGTCAGCATGCCGCCTATGGCGGTGATGCCAACGAGCAGGATCGCGAGACCGGTCACGATACCGCTCCTTCTGTCAGCAGCAGCGCGAAACCGATCAGACAGCTCCAGACGGCGAGGCCGACCACTGCCAGCGCTGTTGAAAAAGCGCTGTCCCCGAGAAACTGCCCGAACATCAACGCGCCTGCCGCGATGTTCGCGGCATCACGCAAGGTCTCCACCAAGAACACGCGCTGCTGTCGACTCCATCGTAGCATCGTCTCTTCGCCGCGTGCGAACGAGATGCCGGCGACATATGAGTCAGGAATGCTGATGTAACACGCCGGGGTTTGTCAATTCTGCGAGGCGTCGGGAACGACCTGTACGCAAGAGCTGCATGGCCGCGTCATCCGCGATCTCTCGATTCTGACGCGTACGCCTCATCACCGACCCACAAGCCCGTCGAGCCGGTACACCTCGGTGATGCCGGCACCCTCGCCGGGGACCGCGTACGCGATCTGCCGGCCGTCGGGATGAACCCTGATGTTGACGCCCAGCTCCAGGTCGGGATGCGTCGTCAGCTTCCCGTCGAGCGCTGCCCTGACGAAGCCCGGTTTGGTTCCGGTCCCAGACTTGCGTGCCATCACCGAGCCGCTGTCAGGAGACCAGAAGAGCGTGCCGGCGTCGAACGCCTCGCCGCGCGTCAGGTGAACGGCTTCACGGACGTCGTTGCCCGAGGTCGAAGCAGTGACCAAAGCGCTCGTGCCTGCATCCCGGTTGCGTGACACGGTCGCGAGCCACCGGCCGTCCGGCGAGAGGCTGAGCCCGGCCAGTGACGAACGCCGAAGCAGCTCGCGCTCGACGCCGGAGGCGAGTTGTCGTTCGACGATGGCGACTCGCTGTTCGCCAGGTTGGTCCTCGATGTCGCGCAGCAGATACACAGTTCGTCCGTCGCTCGAGAGCGCGGGCGCGCGACCGGGCGCCACGAACGTCACCTCGCCGGTATCGGCCGTCATCCGCACGATGCCATATCGAAGCGGGCGTGCGCTCTGGCGCTCATCGACATGGCTGCCATGACAGATGAAGAACGCGCCGCTCGAGGCCCACTGAAGGAAGTCGCCGCAGGATCCGGACTGGGGCAGCGTCTCACGGATTGCGCCGGTTGCCATGTCCTTGACCGACAACAGCATTGCCGCATCCATGCCGGGCCTGACCGGTCGAGACACGGCCAGCGACTGGCCGTTCCTGCTCCATGCGAACGTGCGCACGGCGTTGGTCGAGGCGAGCTCGAGCCCGGCATCTCGTGGAGGAGACGCGAGTCGCGTCGCCTCGAAGTCCAGGTGGGCGACCTGAATCCCGGAACCCGTGGGGCGCGACGAGACATACAGCAGGGCGCCGTCGGCGGTCAACCCGAGGGGAGCGAATCGACCCGGATCGTCGGCGATGGCGGACGTGACCAGCTTCGGCGCCCCTGCCGGCCTTCCGTCCTTCACGTCGAGCGTCCAAAGGCTCCGAGGCCCGCTGCGGTCGC
>CAZCEL010000276.1:0-6810 GCA_964497175.1 uncultured Bifidobacteriaceae bacterium | reverse complement strand
CGCGGCCCACATCAGCGCGGTCTGGCCGCGGGCATCCTTCGTGTTGATGTTCGCGCCGCGGGACAAGAGCATCTTGAGGGGTTCCACCTTGCCGCCGCGCGCGGCGATCATCAGCGCCGTATCGCCTTCCGACAGGCCGGCCTGCGGATCGGCGCCCGCATCGAGCAGCAGCCGCATCGTCTCCGCGTTGCCACTGACGGCCGCGATGGCGAGCGGCTGCACGCCGTAGCGATTTGCGGCGCGCGCGTCGGCGCCCGCCCGAATCAGCACCTCGACCATCCGCGTATCGTCGCGCTGGACCGCCAAGTGCAGCGCGGTGGCCCCGTCGACGCCCCTCGTGTTGACGTCCACCGACTTCTGCTGGACGAGCGCACGAACGGCTGACAGATCGCCGCGACCGGCCGCGTCGAGGATCGGAGACACGGCGGGAGCCGCCGCGCCCGCGCCTGCGGTCAGCAACGCCGCGAGCACCAATGCAGTTTGCAGCTGCATGTAGCATCGCCGCGCCTGCCCTCCATGCTCGACGGCGCGGAAAAACTCCGCGTGTTTCGGCCTCTCGAGTCGCGCCGCTCGCAGTCGGGCTGGTGGGCCGACGCTGCACGCACCTGCACACTGCTCCGGGGCGACCGAGGACCCGAGTCGAAGCGCTTTCATTGCGTGCTCTCCCTGCGGTGTGTCGCCCGCGCCGCTCACAGGTCCGCCAGCGGGCCGGTGCTGTCGCCCAGCTTGTCCACCGTCACGCCTACCTTCGCCAGCAGCGTCACCCCGAGGTTCATGAACGGCGTGTTCTCTGGGTATCGCACATGGCGGCCGCCCTTGAGCTGCCCGTTCGCGCCGCCGGCGAGGACGACAGGCAGATCGAGTGGTGTGTGTCGATCGCCATCGCCCATCCCCGCGCCGTACAGGAACAGGATGTGATCGAGGACCGAGCCCTCGCCCTCGCGCGTGTCCCGCATCTTTTCGAGCAGCCGGGCGAAGAGCGACATGTTGTAGACGTCAATCTTGGTTTTCTGCTGCACGTTGTGCGGGTCGCGCTGGTGATGCGACACGCCGTGGTGCGCTTCCGGCACGCCGATCCAGGGGTACGTGCGGCCGCTCAGCTCCCGGCCGATCTGGAGGCAACTCACGCGCGTAATGTCGCCCTGATAGGCGAGGACCAGCAGATCCATCAGCAGCTTTGCGTGCGCGTCGTAGTCGTCGGGGATGCCCGACGGCTGTTCCACCGTCGGCAGGGGCGCAACGGCATTGGCGCGTTCGGCCCGCACAATCCGCTGCTCGACCTCGCGCACCGAGTCGAGGTAGTCGCCCATCACTGCACGGTCGCCGACGCCCAGCCGTTGTCTGAGGCTGCCCAGGCTCTCCAGCACCGAGTCCAGAATGCTCCGGTCCTTTCGCATCTCCGCGATGCGCGCGGCAACCGACCCGCCATCGCCGAAGAGGCGCTGGAAGACGACCCGCGGATCGCCCTCGTGCGGGAGCGGTGCACTGGGGCCCCGCCACGACGTCGAGTTCAGGTACGCGCAGCTGTACCCGGCCTCGCAGTTGCCCACCTGATAGTTGGACTCGAGCGTGAGCTCGAGCGACCGCAGCGGTGTATCGGCGCCGAGCTTGTCGGCGGCGTACTGATCCACTGTCTTTGCGCTGGTGATGTTCGCACCCTCGGTGCGCTTGGGCAGCACGCCGCTCAGCCATCCAGCGTGATTCCGCGTATGGACCCCGCCGCCCTGGTCGTTTGCGAGCACCGGCATGTTGCTCAGGCCGCTCACGACGACGAAGTGCTCGCGCAGTTCCGCAAGCGGCTGCAGGATCGGGGTCAGTCCGTAGGCGCGGCCGAGGCTGCCGGCGGGATGGAAATTCGGCAGGAACATGCCGTTGGGGACGTACACGAATCCAAGCCGCTCGGGCGCAGCCGGCGCGGCCGAGATCGCGGGCGCCATCGCATCGAGCCACGGCAGCGCGATCGCCGCACCGACACCTCGCAGGAACGTGCGGCGCGGAAGCGACATTCTGGTGATGATCATCTCGTGTCTCCTCACTCAACCGTGTCACCGAGCTAGTGCACGGCCCACCGTCTCACGCTGTCGTTCGGCGTCACCGGATGCCGGCCACTCGGCTCCCGTCCGGTCCCGAGTCCACTCGTTTGAACTGGAACGGATAGCTCCTGACGATGCCCAGGATGATCGACTGCATTCTGTACCCGCCGCCGGCCGAGTCGTTCAGAATCTTCCGGACGGCCGGCATGTCGTAGTGTTCGAGCCCCCGACCCAGCGCGTACGTCAATAACCGCTCGGCCACGGTATGCACGAACCGTTCAGGATGGCTCGCCAGCGCCGCGCGGAACTCTCCGACCGTCGTGAACGCGGTGCCGTCGGGGAGCGATCCGCGTGCGTCGATCGGATTGAACGAATCGTCGACGAGCCGCCACCTTCCGATGGCATCGAAGTTCTCGAGCGCGAAACCCGCCGGATCGATCATGCTGTGACAGCTTGCGCATGCCGCATTCGAACGATGCTGCGCCATCCGCTCGCGCATCGTCTGGACCCGTGCCTGCGTCCGTCTGTCCGAGAGCGCGGGCACGTTGGGAGGCGGATCCGGCGGCGGCGCGCCGAGGATGTTGTTCAGGATCCACTTGCCCCGGATGACGGGGGACGTGCGAATCGAGGGAGACGTGACCGTGAGGATGCTGCCGTGGCCGAGCAGGCCGCGCCGTGGGCTGTCGGCTGGGAGCATGACGCGGCGGAAGTGGCTGCCCTGCACGTTGGGGATGCCGTAGTTCTGCGCGAGACGCTCGTTCAGGAACGTGTAATCGGCCGTCAGCAGATCCATCACGCCGCGGTTGTCGCGCATCACGCTGTCGAGGAAGAGCTCGGTCTCGCGCTGCATCGCCTGGCGGAGGCTCTCGTCGAAGGCCAGCGCGTAGGTTTCACCGGGCCTGACAGTCGCCATGTTGCGCACGAGCAGCCACTGCCCACCGAAGTTCCGCATCAGCACTTCCGACTTGGGGTCGGCCAGCATGCGGCGCACCTGCTTCTCCAGAAGCGCCGGACTCGAGAGCTCCCCGCGTGCGGCCACCTCCAGCAACTCATCGTCGGGGATGCTGCTCCAGAGGAAGAACGAGAGCCTGGACGCCAGCTCGAGCCCGCCGATCCGGTAGACCGACGAGGAGGGCCCCGCCTGCGCTCCCGTTGTGGCCCGCTCAGAGGGACGCGGCGCAGGATCGGTTTCGATCCGGTAGAGGAACTCGGGGCTCACAAGCAGCCGCCGGATCGCGAACTCGATGCCCTGGTCGAAGCTGCCGCCCCCCTCGCGCTCCCGCTGGTAGAAATCGACCAGCAGCTGCACGGCGGCCGGCATCGCCATGCCGCGGTACGCCCGCCGCGCGAGCGTCGACAGGATGGTTCTGGCGCACGAGGGCTCCCCGGCCTGATTGGCCGGGGAACAGATGAAGATCCGGCGGCGGCTCGGCGTGTCGCCAGGTCCGCCGGGGTTGTACGGACCGGCAATCGTCACGCTGGCGATGCCCGGCAGCAACCCCGTCGGACCGCCGCCGGTGCCCGAAGGCGCTTCCGGATTCTGAAAGGGCTCGCGCACGTGCTCGACCAGATCGAGCGGCGTCCGCAAGAACGCGACGCCCACTTCATGCGGTCCGCCGGACACCGGCACCTTAACCTCGAGTGGCGTGCGCGGCGCGACGCTCAGCAGCTCGACGCGCGCCCCGTCGATGGTGACCTCGACCGTCTGCGGGTCGGAGGCGCCGATGGGGCCGCTCGTGCCAATCTTGATCTGGTACTCGCCGTCGAGGGGAAACAGGTGGCGGACGAGCATGCCGCCCCGCGTCCCGTAGGGAAGCTCCTCGATGCGGTCGTGCTGCTGCGTTTCCGCGGGGACACGGTAGATGGCCGTCGCCGGCGCGGGCGGCGGGCTGCCGACCGCCGCGCGGCTGACGACCTTTGCCGCGGTGAGATAGCGCTCCAGAAGCGCCGGCGACATCTTCAGCACGCCGGCGATGTTGTCGAAGCCGTAGCTCGAGTCGTCCGCCGGCAGCAGATCGGGTGCGCTGAAGTCCACGGCCAGCAGGTCGCGAACCGAATTGACGTACTCGAGGCGGTTCAGTCGATGCACCGTCTCGGTGCGGCCCGGGTTCGGATGCGCGGCCGCCTCGCCGTCGAGCCGGTCCTGGAGCGTGGACAGGAACCTGTTGTAGGCGGCCTGATCGGGCCGGGGTCTCCCAGGTGGAGGCATCAGCCCGCCTCGGAGCTTGCGAACCACCTTCTCCCAGGTTTCCGCCGCGTCGCCCACGCGAGCAGGGTCCAGACCCTGGAGTACAAGGTCGCCGGCCTTGGTGCGCGAGTTGTGGCACCCCGTACAGTACTGGACGATCAGGGCACGGTCGGAGCCGGGGGCGCTCGGCTGCTGAGGGCCGAGCGCGCCGGGACGAGCCGCGAGGCAGACCACGACTGCCGCCGCGGCCGTGACACGTCGATGCACAGTTATGCCGGAGCTTCCCATAGTTGTCTGACAGTCGGATCTGCCGCTCGGATCTTACGCTCTGGGCTGTCCACCCGCAAGCTGTTGAAGGTCCTCCGGCCGCCGGTCCTGATCGCCCCCATGTTATCCTCGCGGCATGGCCCGCGCCGGTGTCGCCCGGTGGCCGGCACGCCGCGAAAACCTCCGGGCGCCCGGCCGGCGCGCCGGTCTGCCATCGACGTGAGACGGCGCCGCCTGCTGTCTGCCTTCGTGGTGCTCGGCGCCATTCTCCTGGCTGACGTGCCGGCATCGCTGGTTGTCCTGCACATCTCCCGGCTGCGAGTGGAGCGTGCGACGCTCCGGGCTCAGGCTGCGCAGGAGCCGTATCGGGACACCGAGTGGGGGACGGCGTACTGGCGAGAGATTACCCGCTACTCCGAGCGATGGGACCCGCATGTCGTGTACCGAGTGGGTGAAATGCGCGGGCGATTCATCAACGTCGAGCACGGCGTTCGAAGGACCTACAAGCCGCCTGCCGTGCCGGGCCGGCCTCGACGACTGATCTTCTTCTTCGGCGGTTCGGCCGCCTGGGGCCATGGAGCGCGGGACTTCGAAACGCTTCCGAGCTGGCTGGCTCGCGTGGGGGAAGAGCACGGCGTTTCCCTTGAGGTCCGCAACTATGCCGAATCGGGCTGGGTCAACTGGCAGGGGATCGCGTATCTGCTCGATAAGCTCGCCGCGGGCGAACGGCCCGACACCGTCATCTTTCTCTCAGGGGTCAATGAAACGCTTGGCGCGCGCCAGTGGCCCGAGGTGCGGCGGCCGATCTGGGATGCCGAGCTCTACGTCAGTGCCATGAGCGAGGCGGTGCAGCAGCGGAGCCGGCCGCTGTTGCGCGCATGGACGTACTATCGCAACACCAGCCTGATCTGGAGCACGCTGCTTCCCCTGCCGGCCTACATCGCGCCCTCGGCACAGACGAGTCTGGAGGCGGTGACGAGGAGGGTCAGCTCCGACTACCTTTCGGATAAAGCGATGGTCGAGGCGCTCGGCCGGGAGTTTGGATTCTCGACGCTGTTTGTCTGGCAGCCCATCGTTGCGGACAAGGCAGAGCTCAGTGCGCAGGAGCGGCGCTACGCAGGTTGGCTTCCCCCGTCACCGGACACGACGCCCGCCCTCTCGTGGTGGTCTCTGCCCCGAGACCTGCGAGCCACGTATGAAGCAGTCGGTCATGCGGTCAAGTCCCGCGGCGTTGTGGACCTCGCGGGCGCGTTCGACGGCGTCTCGGCAACGGCCTTCATCGACTGGATGCATCCCAGTGAGTTGGGGAACGAGTGGATCGCGCGGGCCTTGTACGAGCGACTGCCCGCCGCGCGCTGGCCGGGACAGTAGCGGGCGGCAGAAAGGCAGGAGGGCAGTCCCATTCCGGATGAGCGCTGACACCCGCAGGTCAGCGTTTCCTGCGGTCGCCGACGTCGGGACGCGAATCGGCCACGAACCCGTCGCGATTCGGCATCTGCACCTTCGGCAGGCTCGTCGCGTTCATCACGGACGTGTCGTCGATGATGCCGTTGAGGTTGAGGACGTAAGCGACCGCCGCATAGACCTCCGACGGCTGGAGCAAACCGGGCTGATCGAACGGCATTGCCCGGTTGATATAGTCCCAGAGCGTGGTGGCGTACGGCCAGAAGCTGCCGACCGTCCGCAGCGGCCGCGGTGTCGCGAGCGTACCCTGCCCGCCCACGAGCCGCGCCCCGATATTGCCTTCGCCGTCTGGACCGTGACAGCGCGCGCACCGCGCGGCAAACAATTCCCGGCCGCCCGCCACCGTGCCCGAGCCGTCAGGCAGGCCCGTTCCATCCGGTGCGATGGCCGAACCGAGGTCGCGGACCTCCTCGCGAGTCGGCGGCCGCCCTACGCCGTACTTCGCCGACTGGGCGGCGAGAGACGTCGCCGTCATCAGCGCCAGGACGGCTGTCGCGACGAGCGCGCGCCCGCTACGCGTCCGCGTTGGCCACGGTCCCATCGGCGCGCACCTTCCAGAACTTGATGCCGTTGTAGTGGTAGATAGAGTTTGTTCCGCGAACGGCGATGAGCGCCTCGCGCGTCGGCTGGACGTAGCCGGTCTCGTCGATCGCCCGCGACGCGATGACCGACTCCCGGCCCTCGAAGCGCCACGGCAGGCGGAAGCGCGTCAGCGCGATGGGCAGCGGCGGCTCCTGGAGGATGGCTCGCACCCAGTTCCGGCCGCCATCGGTCGTCACCTCGACGCGCTCGACGCGGCCCCGTCCCGACCAGGCCAGACCGGTCAGTTCGTACAAGCCGTGACCGGCCAACTGCTGA
>CAZCEL010000275.1:0-6811 GCA_964497175.1 uncultured Bifidobacteriaceae bacterium | reverse complement strand
AGATCATGCCTAGTCTCGTGGGCTCGGAGATGTGTATAAGAGACAGTCCTGATTCAAGCCTGGATGGGCATCGAAGCCGTCGCCCTCTACAACGCCGTATTCCGTCTCGTGGAAGCGCTTCGGCTGTTCCCGGCCGCGGTGATGGCCGTCGCGTTCCCGATGCTGTGCCGCGCGGTGGACGCCGGTCCGGTCGTCCGGACGGCGTCCTTGCTTTCGTCGGCTGCGGGCGCGGTAGCGACAGCTCTGTGGCTGGGCGCCGGATGGATCGTGCCGCTGCTGTACGGGACGGTCTACGCGGAAGCCGTGCCGCTGTTCCGCGTGCTGCTTCTCGCGTTCCCGCTGATGTCGCTCAACTACGCGCTCACGCACCAGATCATCGGATGGGACCGGCAGGCGCGCTACACCGCCGTCTGCGGGCTTGCCCTGGGGTTCAACGTCGCGCTGAATGCCGCCATGATTCCTTCCCTCGGCGTCCTCGGGGCGGCATGGAGCACCGTCTGGACGGAGCTACTGGTCACGTCAGGGTGCCTTGTCGCCCTCGGGGTACGCTCGAAACACGCCCCGAACCTTGCCAGCGGATCGAGCAGGCTTTCGGATGTTCCGAACCTCTCGGACTCGGTGATTCCTCCCGTAGCCTGATGCCCGCGCCCCTCGCAGTTTCCTCCTGCTGGTCCGACGCCGAGCTCGCGATCCTGAGAAGCGTGCTGTACGCCGCGCTCTTCGACTACCCGTTGACGCTGGCGCAACTCCGGCAGACGCTCACCGAAACCGTGATGACGCCCACCGAGATCCTGACCGCCTACGAGCACAGTGCGGCGCTTCGGAGTCTGGTGGAATTTCGTGAGGGCTTCTTCTATCCCAGAGGGCGCGCCGATCTGCCCGGAGTGCGCCGCCGCCGGGAGGCTCGGAGCCGGCTCTTCCTCAGGCGGCACCGCGTGCTGCTGACGCTGGTGTGCGCCACGCCATACGTGCGGGCCGTCGCGCTCTCAGGCAGCATCGCGCACTTGAATCTCGACGAAGACGGGGACCTCGACCTGTTCGTCGTCACGAGAAGGCGCCGCGTCTGGAGTGTGGCGGTCGCCGTCGTGGTGCTCGCCAGGCTCATGCGCCGGCGGCGAAACGTCTGCGCAAACTTCCTGGTTGACGAAGACTCGATGGCGCTCGATCAGCAGGACCTCTTCACGGCGAATCAGATCATCCATCTGAAGACGCTCATCGGACGGCCGCTGTTGGCCCGCCTGCTGGCCGCCAACCCGTTCGTGAGGCGTTTCTATCCCAACTTTCATGCGGCCATCGCCTCGCGATCAGAGTTCGGTTCGCACCCATTGCTGGGCGGCGTCAAGGTGGCCCTGGAGTGGCTGCTGCTCGCGCCTTCCGCAATCGTGGAGCGGCTCTGCCGGCGGGCGTACGGAACGTACCTGATGCGGCGGGCGTCGGCGTGGGCGTCGCCGGATCAGGTTCGTCTCGATCCCGGCTGCCTCAAGCTGCACACGGCGAGTCACCGCCACGAGATTCTTGCCCGGTTCGATCGGGCCGTCGAGCAGGCAATTGGCGCAGTGCCGACGCTGGTCGCTGGTCGTTCTCAAGGTGGGCCCGTTGAGTTATAGTCAGGCGCCGTGCCTTTGTCGTGTCGTCCGCTTTGGGGGAGGATTCTGCCGTGACCTATCGCACTCTCGCAGGCATGCTCGCACTCGGACTCGTCAGCGCCACCCCGCGTGTGGCGTCCGCCGCCGACGCGGCCTACCACCACATGCACCTCACCGCGCCCAAGGCCGAAGAAGGCGCCGCCTGGTACATCAATCACATGGAGTGTCAGGCGGTCCCGGGTCGCCCCGAGCGAGCGCGGTGCGGGACGACGTGGTTCCTCTTCGCCGCGGGGACGCCGAGCGGTTCGAGTGTGGGGAGCGGCGTCAACCACATTGGCTTCTCCTTCCGAAACCTCGAAGCCAAGCTGAAGGCCCTCGAGGCGGCCGGCGTCAAGTCCGAAGGGCCGGTCCGCGACATCCCGAACCTGTTCAAGATCGCGTTCGTGTATGACCCGTGGGGGACCCGCATCGAACTGGTCGAACACGTCGAATACCTCGGATTCCACCACGTACATCTGTCGAGCACGGACCCGGCGAAGACGCTGGCCTGGTACAACTCGACCTTTGGCGGGAAGGTGGCCAAGATGAAGGACCGGCTCGACGCCGTACTGTACGACACGGTCTGGTTGCTGGCCGGCGCGTCCAAAGAGCCGCTCGCTCCCACCGACAAGCGCGCGATCGATCACATCGGCTTTTCGTTCGCCAACCTCGACGCGGCCGCCGCCGAGATCAAGGGGAAGGGCGTGGCCTTTCAGAGCGAGCCGCGGCCGCTTCCGACGCCAAGCCCGTCGGCCGTCAAGTTTTCCTTCATCACGGGACCAGACGCCGTGCGCATCGAGGTCGTCGAGCCGCCGAAGTAGTCGCGTTCGTCGTCAGACCTTGGGCACGAAGGCCAGGAAGCGGCGCGGGTTGTCGAAGAGGATGCTTCGGAGCGTCGCCTCCGGCAGGCCCGCCTTGATCAGCATCGGGCCGAACCGGGTCGCGGCCTGGCCCAGGCCTGGTCCTCCGTTCTTCTTGAGAGACTGCTCGGAATAGAAATCCGAGGCGACGAGCACGTTGCCAGCGAAGCCCGCGTTGACCATGGCGATGATCATGGCGACACGGTCCTCGTCGGGCATGATGGCCGTGAGCGTTGCCCGATCGAATCCCACGAATACGCCGCGCTTCGCGAGCCGGATGCCGACGTCGGCCGCCGGATCGTCGAGGCAGCACATGTGGCCGATCGCGAGGTTCTCCGGGCGCACCCCGACGCCCTCCAGGACGTCCAGCTGCCGCAGCGCGGTCTCGCGAGGCACGGGCACCGGGACACGCCGCTTGCCCGTGTAGGCGTTGTGCGTGAAGATCGGCACGCCGGTGCGGACGTGCGCCAGGCCGATGGCCCGGAACACCTTCCGCTCGTCCGGCGTCATCTCGCCGCCCTGCTGGCCGATTTCGCCGAACGCTCCCAGCCGCTCGGCTATCGCCTCCTTCGCAAGATCATCCGCAATCTGCTCCGCCGTCTTTTTCGCAATCTCCGGCGGATAGGTGCGCTGCATGTAGTACCCGCCGCTCGCGACGATTGGCAGCCCCGACTCGCTCGTGATGCGCCGGAGCGCACCGAGGTCCCGCTTCATGTCGGCGTGTCCGCCGTCCACGATGCAGGCGATTCCGTCGCTCAGTGCGCCGCGCGCCTCGTTCACCATCAGCGGGATATCGGCCGTGTAGTGGGGCGCGTTGTCCGGTGAGAGGTTGATCGACAGGTGCTCGTGAAACAGCACCGGGCCTCCCTCCAGCGACTCGGGCGGCACATCTTTGAGGAGCGTCCGGATGATGGCGCGGGAGCGGAACGACACCGCTTTCGGTCCTTGCGCCGGTCGTGCGCCCGGCGCCGCGGCGATCCGCGCTGCCACCAGCTCGGCGCGGTGCCCCAGGAGTGAGACGATGCCCGCGCCGGTCCCGACGCCGAGAAGGGTCATCAAGTCGCGACGACTCATCGTCGAACGGCGGTTCCTCATGTGTGCCTCCTCGGCGGCTCCTGCGGGTTGGCGTACTGCAGATCGACCCGCGCTATCCGATCGCCGCCTGCGGCAGGATGCCCTTCGCCACGAGTGCCCGCAGGATCCTGCCGGCGCTGACCTCAACGGGTTCCTCGTCAGTTTGTATCACGACATCCGGGTTGGCAGGAGGCTCGTAGGGATCCGAGATGCCGGTGAAGTGGTCGATCTCGCCGGCTATCGCCTTCTTGTACAGCCCCTTCACGTCTCGCGCGACCAGGGCATCGAGCGAGGGGTCGACGAACACCTCGACGAACGGAATGCCTTCGGCCTCGGCCAGGCGCCGGATTTCGTTCCGTGTCTCCGCGTAGGGCGAAATCGCCGCGGTGATGACGAACACCTTGTGCCGGGCGAGCAGTCGGGCGACGAAGCCGATCCGCCGGATGTTGATGTCGCGATCCTCTTTCGAGAATCCGAGGCCCTTGGAGAGGTGCGTGCGGACCTCGTCGCCGTCAAGAATCTCGACCGGGCGGACCTCCCGCACACGCTGTCCAACCGCGGCGGCGAGCGTGCTCTTCCCGCTACCCGAGAGACCGGTGAACCAGAGGATTGCGCCGCTCACAACGTCGCTGTCCGCTCACTGCGGCCGCCGCACGAGGTGCAGACCGCACTCGCGCTTCTCGCGGCCGCGCCACCGTCCCGCTCGGGGATCCTCGCCCTGGGCCACCGGCGTCGTGCATGGCCGACAGCCGATGCTCGGGTACCCCCGGTCGTGCAGCGGGTTGTACGGGACGTCATGATCCTTGATGTAGGCCTGCACATCGGCGAAGGTCCAGCGGGCAAGCGGGTTGACCTTCACCAGGCCGAACCGTCCATCCCAGCCGACGACGGGCGCGTCGGCGCGCTCGGGCGTCTGGTCGCGCCGAATCGCGCTGACCCATGCGTCGAAGGCCGACAGCTCGGCCCGAAGGGGCCGAAGCTTGCGAAGCTCGCAACACCGGTCTGGATCGCGCGTCCACAGCTCGGGGCCTTCGAGCGTCGCCTGCTCGTCGACACTCGATCGCGGCCGAACCGGGCGGATGACCATCCCGTACCGCGACTCGAGCCGTCGCCACAGGTCGTACGTCTCGGGAAAGAGCAGGTCCGTATCCAGCGTGAACAGATCGATCGGCAGGGACACACGCGCCACCAGGTCGACGATCGCGCAGCCCTCGAGACCGAAGCCGGTCGCGCACGTGATGCGGGGCGCGAAGCGGTCGGCCGCCCACCGCAGAATGGTCTCGGCCGATTCGCCTTCCAGCTCCTGCGCCGACCGCGCCAGCTCCTCGCGTGACGCCCTCGTCACGTTCATGACAGGAGATCCTCGAGCGCCTTGCGAACGAGCTCGGCTGCTTCCGCCTCGGTGGCGGCCGATCGGGCGAGGCGCGCGATCCGTTCGGCCGCGCTCGGCTCGGCGCGCACTGCCGAACGCTCCACCGTCGACTCGGTGATCATGCCGGCACCCGCCGTGAAGTTGGTCGCCGGATCGATGAGGATGAAGCTGCCGGTGGCACGGTTGTCCACGTAGCGGTCGAAGATGACGGGGCGCCTCGTCGACACCGTGACGGCGCCGATCTGGTTCAGCACCAGCCCGCGGTCCACCTCCGCAGGGACCGTGCGCGTCGTGTGCTTCAACAGATACACGCGGCCAGGGTCGAGAGGCCGCTCGTCCATCCAGACCACTTCGGCCTTGAGGTTCTGTCCCACGTCGATCTCGCCGACGGCCAGCAGGTCGCCGCGGCTGATGTCGATCTCCTGGTCGAGCGTCAGCGTCACCGACTGGCCCGCGCGGGCCTGGTTTAGATCGCCGTCCCAGGTGACGATGCGCGTCACATGGGCCGTCCGGCCCGACGGCCAGACCGTCACCGCGTCTCCCGAACGAATGCTCCCGGACGCGATCTGGCCGGCATAGCCACGGAACTCCTGCGTGGGCCGCGACACGAGCTGTACGGGGAACCGGAACGGCTTGGCCACCATGTTGCGATCGATCTCGACGGTCTCCAGAAACTCGAGGAGCGAGGCGCCGTCGAACCAGGGCGTCCGTTCGCTCCTGGTGATGACGTTGTCGCCGTGCAGGGCGCTCATCGGGATGGGATGAAGCGCCGCGTCCGGCAGAATCGTCTCGAACTCGTCGACGATGTCCTCGAAGATGGTGCGGTCGAAGTCCACCAGATCCATCTTGTTGACCGCCAGGACGTAGTGGCGGATGCCAAGAAGCCGCGCGATGTTGGCGTGCCGGCGCGACTGCACGCGCACGCCGTGCCGCGAGTCGACGAGCAGGATGGCCAGCTCCGCCGTCGAGGCGCCCGTGGCCATGTTGCGCGTGTACTGCTCGTGGCCCGGCGTGTCGGCCAGGATGAACTTGCGCCTGGCCGTGGCGAAGTAGCGGTAGGCCACGTCGATCGTGATGCCCTGCTCGCGCTCGGCGCGCAGGCCGTCGGTAAACAGCGAGAAATCGATGGGGCCGGCCGTCCGGTTCTTCGACGCCTTCTCGACCGAGTGGACCTGATCGTCGTAGACCGACCGCGAATCGTAGAGCAGGCGCCCGATGAGCGTGCTCTTCCCGTCGTCCACGCTGCCGGCGGTGCAGATGCGGAGCAACCCCGACATCAGAAGTAGCCTTCGCGCTTCTTCAACTCCATCGAGCCGTCCTGGTCGTGGTCGATGACGCGGAGCTGGCGCTCGGAATTTCTCACCGCGATGAGCTCGTCGATGATCTTCGGCACCGTGTCCGCCTCGGACCGGACCGCGCCGGTGCAGGGGGAGCACCCCAGCGATCGCATGCGGCACATGACCTTCTGGGGACGCTCGCCGGGCAGGAGCGGCACGAAGGACTGCTCGAGCGTGATGAGCGCGTCGCCCCGGACGATGACCTCGCGCTCCTTGGCGAAGTACAGCGGGACGACGGGAATCTTCTCGACGTTGATGTAATTCCAGACGTCGATCTCGGTCCAGTTCGACAGCGGGAACACGCGGATACTCTCGCCCGGCCCCACGCGGCTGTTCAGCAGCTGCCAGAGCTCGGGGCGCTGGCGCTTCGGGTCCCACTGGCCGTTGCCGTCGCGCAGCGAGAAGATCCGCTCCTTGGCGCGCGAGCGCTCCTCGTCCCGGCGGGCGCCGCCGAAGGCCGCATCGAAGTTGCCGGCCGTCAGCGCGTCGAGGAGCGACTTGGTCTTGAGCGCGCCGCAGCAGCGCTGCGTGCCGACCAGGAAC
>CAZCEL010000274.1:0-6832 GCA_964497175.1 uncultured Bifidobacteriaceae bacterium | reverse complement strand
CTGCTGCTTGCACTGCGGTCGACGCGTCTTCACCTTTTTTTCCTGGTCTCCATTCCGACTGATGCCCTGCCCGCTCTGCGACGACACCGGCTGGCGCGACGACGATCGGGCGGGTGGCGAGGTTTCCGCGCCCTCCGAGGCCCGTGTCACCGTGCGGCGTGTCGTCCGGTGCGAATGCTGGCGGGAGGGCCTCAGCCGTCAGCGTCTGGCCGACACGAGGATTCCGAAGCGGTACGAACACTGCACGATTGAATCGTTCCAGGCGTACAACGAATCGCTGGAACGGGCCGTGGCGGCGGCACGCCGGCTGGCCGACGCGTTTCCGGTGTCGTCGAAAGGGCTGCTGCTCGAAGGCCAGCCGGGCGTCGGCAAGACCCACCTCGCAGTGGCCGTCCTGAAGCAGGCCGTCCAGACGACGGGGGGCCGGGGGCTCTTCTACGATACGCGCGACCTGCTCCGCGTCATTCGCAGCACGTACGACCCGGCCATCCGCACGTCGGAGCTCGATGTCCTGCGCCCCGTCATCCAGGCGGACCTGCTCGTGCTCGACGATCTGGGCGCCGAAAAGACCTCCGAGTGGGTCGAGGAGACGATGAATCTCATCGTCAATTCGAGATACAACGAGCGCCGCCTGACCGTGTTCACCTCGAACTACCCCGATATCCCCGACGACACCGAACCCAACGCGCTGGTGTTTCGCATCGGTCACCGCATGCGCTCGCGTCTTCACGAGATGTGCGAGTTCGTCGTGATGGACGGCGCCGATTACCGCGAGATGCCGGCCAATGGGGGAGTAGACGATCTGGTCGCGATGTGGAAGATGCGCAGGAAATCGCTTCCCTCTCCTGCGCGCGCGGGCCGCCAGGCGCGCGCGCAGCTGCGAGAACCTGCGCGGGACGGGCGGGCCGACCTGAAGTGGCCCGGCGGACGGGCCGGCAGCTGAGCGTCAAGGTGCTGGGTCTCTACCTCCACGTTCCGTTCTGTTCGTCGATCTGCAACTACTGCAATTTCAACCGGGGGCTCGTCGATGCCGCGCTGGCGCGGCGCTACGTACGGGCGCTGTGTGACGAGGTTGGTCGGACGGCCGCGCGTGGCGCGGCGGCCGATACGATCTACTTCGGCGGGGGCACGCCGTCGCTGCTGGAGCCGAGCGCGATCGCTGAGATCATCGAGCAGTGCCGGAACACCTTCGACCTGGCGCAGAACGCTGAGGTGACGCTCGAAGCCAACCCGGAAAGCGTGACACTTGACACAATGGCCGGCTACCGCAAGGCCGGCGTCAACCGCGTCAGCTTCGGCGTGCAGTCCTTCCGAGACGATGAGTTGACGCGGCTCTCGCGGCTTCACGGCCGGGAGCGGGCCGTGTCGGCGTACAGGGAGGCACGAGAGGCGGGATTCGACAACGTCAGCCTCGATCTGATGATGTGGCTGCCAGGTCAGAGCGTGGAGGCCTGGCTCGAGTCGGTTGCCGAAGCCGCCGCTCTGGGGCCCGATCACCTCTCGCTGTACATGCTCGAGGTCTACCCGAACGCTCCGCTCAAGGAGCAGATGCTCCGTGGCTCGTGGTCACAGGCGCCCGACGAGGACGCCGGGGTCATGTACGTGGCGGCCATGGAGCGGCTGGAGCGTTGCGGGTACGAGCAGTACGAGATCTCCAACCTTGCCCGTCCCCTCCGCCGCGCCCGCCACAACATGAAGTACTGGACAGAGGGCGACTGGATCGGGCTGGGCTCGGGCGCGCATTCGACCTGGGATGGTGTGCGGTGGAGAAATGTCGCGGCCACCCAGGAGTACATCGAACGGATCGAGGGCGGTGTGCCGACCGGTGTGGATGTCCGGCGCCTCAGTCCGTCCGAGCGGCTCGAAGAGGCGCTCTTCATGGGCCTGCGGCTGGCCGACGGTGTGGACGTCGATGAGATCGGCGGGCGCTACGGCATCGACGTCCTGGCACGGTGGGGGCCGGCGCTGACGCCGTTTGTTGAGGCGGGACTGCTGCGCGCCAGCGGGCCTCGGCTGCGGCTGACCCGCCAGGGCATGCTTCTGGCCAACGAAATCATGGCGGTTTTTGTCTAGATCAGCTAAAGTAAGCGCCTTTTGCGAAGGAGGCCGCGATGGTTCGAATTCAGGTTCTCGGCGTGATCGCCGGTGTTCTCGTTTCCACTGCGGCGTACGCCCAGGCGGCTCCCCCGCAGCAGGCGCAGCAGGTCTCCAATCAGCGTCAGTTCCCCAATGACGGCGGCCTCGTGCTCCACTTCATCAAGCCGGACAAGACCGCGGACTTCGAAATGGTTCTGGGCAAGCTGAAGGAGGCGCTGCAGAAAAGCGAGAAGCCGGAGCGCAAGCAGCAGGCCCAGGGATGGAAGGTGTACAAGTCGCCGGATCCGGCCGGTGCGAATGTCCTGTATGTGTTCGTGATCGATCCGTCGGTCAAGGGTGCAGACTACCAGGTGTCGAACATCATCGCCGAGGCGTTTCCTCCTGCCGAAGCGAACGAGGTCCTCAAGAAGTACGTCGACTGTTACGCGCAGCCGATGAACATCGTCAATTTGCTGAACGTGCAGTAAGCAGCGAACAGCCCTCAGATGTCAGCCTTCCGCACGCAGCCGTCGCCGAACCTCGCCGCGAGCTGACCCCTGATGGCTGGCCGCCGATTGCTGATTGCTGATTGCTGATCGCTAGAATCTCAGATTGAGACCTGCATAGACACGGTGCGCTGGCGTATGCAGCGCGCCGTCCCCCAGCTTGAACACGCGGTAGTCGAGCCGGAGCCGCAGCGGGCCGACCAGCGAGATCTTGACGCCGCCTCCGACGTTGGGCGCGAAGCTCGTGTGGACGCGTGAACCCAGGCGCTCGCGGTAGACACCTCCCCCGGCGGTGGCGTAGGGCTGGAACCCGAAAATGGCGAACGGCGTCTGGAGCAGGCCGTTGCCCATGAACGTGCGGAGCGACGGAGCCTCGGCCGCCGGATCGTCGGGCGTGTTGGCGTACTCGAACTCGATGGCCGCGATCAGCAGGCCCGCGCCCACGGCGAATCCGCGCGTCAACCGATTCTGCGGCGTGGTGTTCGCGCCCATGAAGCCCGTGGCATCGGCTCGTGCCGGTGCCGCGCTGGCCGCGATCATGACTGCCGCAAACCCGGCCGCCGCAATTCTGCTCATATGCCCTCCAGTAGCCGATATTAGTATGGGGACCGATCAGGAGGCATCCATGAATCGACCGCCTGGGGGGCCGCCAAGCGCGGCGGGCAGCAGTCGCGGCCGCCGGTCGCGTGTGAGCACGCTCGGGGCGTGGCTCGGCGGGGGCGTCGTGGCTCTGACGGCCGCGCTCGGCGCCGACACGCTCGTGCTGCGCGACGGCCGCCGTGTCCAGGGCGAGCTTGTCGCCGTGCGCGACGGCGTCATCGAGTTCGACGGCCAGCAGGGACGCTTCCGGCGCGAGCGCCTTCGTGTCGACCGCGAGGACGTCGCGCGCATCGAGCTCGACGAGGAGCGTCGTCCGACCAGGGAGGAACTTCCCGGGCAGGCGCGCCCCTCGGGTTTGCGCGAGCGGGATGTCACCGTCAACGCTACCGAACACTGGACCGACTCCGGTGTAACGGTGCGGGCCGGCCAAACGCTGTACTTCGAGGCGACGGGTCGCGTCCGGTGGGGTCCGGGTCGGCAGGACGGTCCGCAGGGTGAAGGGAGCTCGCCACGAAACGAGAGTCGGCCACTGCCCGGCCGGCCGGCGGCCGCGCTCATCGGTCGGATCGGAAATTCGAACGACTACTTCTTCATCGGCGACGACACGGGACCGATGCGCGCCAGAGAGAGCGGCCGGCTGTACCTGGGCGTCAACGACGATTTTCTGCAGGACAACTCCGGCTCGTTTCGGGTCACCGTGTTCTACTGACACCGATCGCTCGCCGCGAACTGCCTCCGCCGCCGAGGCTGCCCATCCCGCGTCAATCCGGTTCAGCACGATCTTTGTCTCGATGGATGTCCCGGTGGTACAGTGCGGACCCGATGGACTTCCGGTTCACGGCGGACCAGCTGCTGCTGCGCAAGAGCATTCGTGAGTTTGCCGAGCGCGAGATTCGCCCGCACGTGCGCGAGTGGGACGACCGGCAGCATTTTCCGCTCGAGATCCTCCCTGGGCTCGCCTCGCAGGGACTGCTTGGAATCCAGGTCTCCGAACAGTACGGCGGCGCGGGGATGTCGGCCCTCGACTACTGCATCGTTGTCGAGGAGCTCGCTCGCGTGGATCCGAGCGTGGCGCTCACGGTGGCGGCGCACAATGGTCTCTGCGCGGGCCATGTCGCGATGTTCGGGAGCGAAGCGCAGAAGCACAGATATCTCGTGCCGCTCGCGCGCGGTGAGAAGATCGGCGCCTGGGCGTTGACCGAATCGACGTCGGGCAGCGACGCGGCCGCGATGCGCACGCTCGCCACACGTGATGGCACGAGCTGGGTCCTGAACGGATCGAAGGCGTTTACCACGCACGGCCGCGTCGGAGACCTCGTCGTGGTCATGGCCGTGACCGACAAGGCGGCGGGCCGCAAGGGCATCTCGGCGTTCATCATCGAGCGAGGGACGCCGGGCATGTCGGCCGGCCGGAAGGAAGACAAGCTCGGCATGCGTGCCAGCGACACGAGCGAGGTGCTGTTCGAGAATTGTCGCGTCGGACCGGACCAGCTGATCGGTGAGGAAGGTCAGGGATTCGTTCACACGATGCAGGTGCTGGACGCCGGCCGCATCGGGATCGCCGCCCTGTCGGTCGGGCTGGCGCAGGGCGCCTATGAGGCCGCGCTCGGCTACGCCCGCGAGCGGAAAGCGTTCGGCCGGACGATCGGGTCGTTCCAGGCCATCCAGTGGAAACTCGCCGACAACGCCGTCCGGATTGAGGCGGCGCGGCTGCTGACCTACCGGGCCGCCTACCTTAAGGGCCTCGGTGCCAGAACCACGATCGAGTCGTCGATGGCCAAGCTGTATGCGAGCGAGATCGCCGTGCGGGCCGCCGACGACTGCGTGCAGATTCACGGAGGCTACGGGTTCGTCAAGGACTACCCGGCCGAAAAGTACTACCGGGACGTCAAGGTCACGACGATCGGCGAGGGGACGAGCGAAATCCAGCGCCTCGTGATCGCCAAGCAGTTGATCCCCCGATGACGCTGGCTGCCCGCGTGCTCGACGGGGATCCGCGCGCCATCGCTCGCGCCATCTCTCTCATCGAGAACGAGGATCCTGCCGGCGCCGACCTGATTCGTGCGCTTTTCGGCCAGACCGGCCGCGCCTTCCTCGTCGGCGTGACCGGCCCACCCGGCGCGGGCAAGAGCACGCTGGTCGATCGGCTGGCCGCAGGGCTGAGGCGGCCCTCCGGCCCGAAACAGCCGGCCAGGACGGTCGGGATCATTGCCGTCGACCCGACCAGCCCGTTTACCGGCGGCGCCGTGCTGGGCGACCGCCTGCGGATGCAGTCGCACGCGGCCGATGCCGGTGTGTTCATTCGCAGCATGGCCACCAGGGGCCACCTGGGCGGCCTGGCCCGCGCCACCGCGGATGCGGCCCTCGTCCTGGATGCCGCGGGCAAGGAGGTTGTGCTCATCGAGACCGTTGGCGTTGGCCAGGACGAGATCGAGATCGTGCGCACCGCCGACCTGTCGATCGTGACGCTGGTCCCGGGTACGGGCGATGAAGTTCAGGCCTTGAAGGCCGGCATCATGGAGATTGCCGACATCTTCGTCGTCAACAAAGCCGATCGAGAGGGCGCGGACCGGCTGGCGGCTGCCGTCGAGGCCACGCTCGCGTTGCGCACCTACGACGCCGCTGAATGGCGACCGCCGGTTCTCAAGACCGTCGCCACCGATGGAAGCGGCGTCGAGGAACTGCTGGAGACCGTCTGGCGGTTCCGGGACCATTCCACCCTCTCACGCACGACCAGGCAGAGAGATCGCGGCGAGTATCGGCTGCGTGAGCTGGTGGCCCACCAGTTCATGCAGCATCTGGAAACACGGGTTCTGGCCGCTGGGGAGCTGGACGGCCTCGTCGATCGCATCGCAGCGCGGCAGCTCGATCCGTATACCGCCGCCGCCGGGCTGGTGCGCCGGGCGGTGAGAGACGCCCCGCGGGCCGGCACCCTGGAGGTCGCCCCGGCCGCCGAACGGACGGGTGTGTGACGTTCTCTTGTACTATGGTGCGGCCATGAAGGCCGTGCTGGACCACATCGGCGTCGCCGTGAGTGATCTCGCCGCAGCGCTGGCGTTCTACCGTGACGCGCTCGGTCTCGAGGTCGAGGGGTCCGAGGAGGTGCCTGCCCAGCGCGTCCGCGCACACTTTCTGCGGGCCGGAGCCTCGACGCTCGAGCTGCTCGAGGCGACGGCGGAGGAGTCGCCGATTGCGCGCTATCTCGGCAAACGCGGACCGGGCCTGCACCACGTCACCCTCCGGGTGGACGATATCGCCGCCGCGCTGGCCGAGCTGAAGACTCGCGGCGTCAGATTGATCGACGAGCAGCCACGGCCGGGGGCGGAGGGCGCGCTCGTGGCGTTCGTGCACCCCGCGAGCACGCACGGCGTGCTCGTCGAGCTGAAGCAGGCGTCCCCTTAACCAGCGAGCCATGAGCGCAGACATCGGCATCATCGGCGGCAGCGGTCTGTACGACATGGCGGAGGTGATCGACCGCGAGGAGCGGACGATCTCCACGCCCTTTGGAGACCCCTCCGGACCCTACACGGTCGGCACGCTTCGCGGGCGGCGCGTCGCTTTCCTCGCCCGTCACGGGCTGGGTCACCGTTTGCTGCCCTCCGAGCTCAATTTCCGAGCGAACATCTACGGCTTCAAGGTGCTTGGCGTCG
>CAZCEL010000273.1:0-6848 GCA_964497175.1 uncultured Bifidobacteriaceae bacterium | reverse complement strand
TGTACTGGACGCAGCACGGGTTGCGGCCTCGTAGGCCTCATGCCGCCGTGACGAGCCAGTTGCGAATTCCGTCCCTGACACCCAGCCAAATCAGCTGGCTTGCCTCAAGTTTCCTTAAACTCCCCATTCACAATAGATTGCGGGTTCGAGAGCTCCGACGCGCTTCTTGCGCGTGACCGCGCGAACCCTTCTCGGATTCGAACTACCTGCGACAAGAGTCTCATGAGGTTAGAGCCCGGCTCTCGTTAAATCGCCTGCCGTTCGCGTCCGCGCTCGCTGACTTCTCCACACACGGATCGCACAAGGCCCGCCGCGATGCCAGCGAGCTCGGCGACGACCGACAGGTGCCCGTGTCCGGGAAGCACCTTCAGCGTGGAGTCGTGGATCACGTCGGGCGTATGTCTGCTGTGGGATAACGGGATGAGTGTGTCCAGTCCTCCATGCACGATGTGAACCGGCACGCCGATACTGGCCGGATCGAATGCCCACGGTCGCCCTTGAACAATCATGTCCTGCGCATAGCCGACGACACCCTGCCGGAAAGCCGCCGCGATGGCCGACACGAGCGCCGCGTTGGTACGGTCGTCCGCGAACAAGGCGTGGTCGGGCTCAGGGAACTCGAAGTCCGTCGCAGAAAGGAAGGCGCGGCCGTCTGCACCAAACCGTTCGACACACCACGCGACAGCGGAGTCCTCGTCGGCGAAGCGCATGAGTTGTTGCTCCGACTCTATGTAGCCCGGCCAGGCGCCGGGCCACCCCATGTCCGTAACGCTAGCCAGAACGATGCTCGCGGACACGCGCTCTGAGAGAAGAGCCGCACACGCCACCGCATACGGTCCACCAGACGAGTGGCCAGCGACGATAAACCGGTCGATACCCAGCGCATCGGCGAGACCGGCGACGTCGGCGGGCCAGTCGAGCAGCGATCGACAACGCTGCGGCGATGAGTTGCCGTATCCGGGACGGTCGGGCGAAATGACTCGTATGCGCTCGGCTCGAAAACGGTGCTCGAGGTACCCCAGGTGAAGGCGACTCACTGGTGCGCCGTGAAAGAACAAGGCGCACGGCCAGCTTGTCTTTCCGATATCGGTGTACGCGAGTGTCCGGCCGTCGGCTACCTTGATTTGTGCGTCCTTCATTGCAACGCTCCTCGGTATTGTCGAACTTCGCCCAGGCGATGAATGGCTCCGGCGGGCCGCTGTCGCGCTGCCTGGGACGGCACTCCCGTCGTGAGTCGCGACGCCGAGTCAGCGGGATCGCCGGGTCGGCCCGGCGATCCCTGGCTCGCCTGATCACCGCGCCACCCGCTCGACGATCACCGGCACGGGACGACACACGGTATTGCACACTGGCGAGTGCGCCTGCGCGAAGCCGATCAGATCGTCCAGTTCGGCGTCGCTCGCGTTCTTCGCCTTGATGTCCATCTCGATCCGGATGCCCTGGTACCCCGCCGGCACGTCGTCGAGCGCCAGCAGCCCCTGGATATCGATGTCGCCCACAAGCCGGGTTGACAGGGCCTCGATCTCGATGCCGCGCGCCGCCGCGTGCAGCACCGTAGTCGTCGTGACGCAGCCGGCCAGCGCGTGCAGCAGGAACTCGACCGGATTGGCGCCCTCGTTGTGGCCGAGAAGAACCGGTGGCTCTCCATTGGTGAACTCGAATGCCTCCTGGCGTGAGGCGTCCTCGGCCCCAGCACCGTAGAAGTCCTTGATCGTCGAGCGGTTGTCGCCACCAGAAATCCAGCGGTTGCGCGCCCGGAACTCGAACTTCGCGAGGGTTGGGTCAGTCTTCAGAGCCGTAACCGTCTGGGCCATCTTCTGTGTGTCGAGACCATTCAGCTCCGTCTTGGGCGACGTCGCGGTCAGTGTGGGTGTCATCGCAGTTCTCCAGTCCCCGTCGCTCGGCCACGGCAAAATACCGTCGACTCACGACGATGCATGTCACGATAGCGGGAGCGCCTCGGCACCGTAAGATGGATTCCTGCCAGAATCGGGCTTTTCATGCCACGGAGGTCCGTCGATGCCTGATGCGACACCGCTCGAAACCGCCATTGTGGCTGTCCGGGAGACAGCCGGATCCGCGCTCTACGGGATGGTCGACGTTCTGAGCGCGACCGGCAACGTGTGGCAGACGCTCATGCGGACGACGCCCGCGGCAATGCCGTTTCGCGTGAAGGTGGTGAGCACCAGTCGCGAGGGATTTCGCTGCGGCTACGGCATTCCGGTCGAGCCCGACGCGAGCATTGACGAGATCGAGCAGGCGGACATCGTCATCCTGCCCGAACTGTGGCTTGGCCCCGACGAGCACTTGAAGGGACGATATCCGCCGCTCGTCGAGTGGATCCGTGCACGCTATGAGTCGGGCGCACACGTCTACTCCGCGTGTTCGGGGGCCCTGATGCTTGCGGAGACCGGCCTCCTAGACGGCCGCGACGCGACGTCGCATTGGGGCTATCAGGATCTCTTCAGGCGCCAGTACCCGCAGGTGCGCTTTCACCCCGAACCGAATCTCTGCTTCGGCGACCAGTCCGGCCGCATCGTCACGGCGGGTGGCACGACGTCCTGGCATGACCTCGCATTGCACATCATCGCCAGGCACGTGAGCTCCGGGGAAGCGATGCGCATCGCGAAGGTCTATCTGCTGAAATGGCACGACGAGGGACAGCTGCCGTACGAACCGCTCGTGCGTCAGCAACTGCACACGGATGGCGTGGTACGTGACTGTGAACACTGGCTGAGGGAGCACTTTCGCGAGCCAGGGGCAGTCGCGGGTGTCGTCGGCCACGCGCGGATCCCGGAGCGCACGTTGAAGCGACGATTCAAGCTGGCCACCGGCCTCGCGATCATCGATTATGTGCAGAACCTCCGCCTCGAGGAGGCCAAACGCCTGCTCGAATCGTCGGACGAGCCCGTCGATGAGATTGGGTTCGCGATCGGCTACGAAGACCCTTCATTCTTCCGGCGCCTCTTCAAGCGTCGGACGGGCATCTCGCCGGGCCGGTATCGGCGCGTGTTCCAGCCTATTCACCAAGGGATGCCGGCCGGCACGACCGCAGGCGCCGCAACTCATCGGGTCGCACGCAGCGCCGGGCCCCGGCAGCTCAGAGCTCGTTGAGGCGGCACTTGTGCATCGGCTACGCGCCCAGCGTCCGAAAGATGTATACAAACTTCGGACACCCACTTAGCCGCCATGGCCATCCTGTAGACGCAGGCGTGTGGCGACGAATGGCTTACGGTCGGTCGGCGATTACGCTGCCGTCAGCAGCCAGTTGAGAATTCCGTCCCTGACACCCAGCCAACCCATCCGCGATCAGACAACGCCTCTGTTTCCAGTAGCTTGTGGCGGTTCAACTGGTTCGAATCCCAAACAGTGTCATCCAACCAACCAACGCCGAGGGATCGGACTGACTAGGCGCCACCCTGCCCTCGGTCGCGGTGATCAATCGACGGCGTTTGTGCTCGCCTTTTCCGGCGAACCGTGCGTCGTCTGATAAACACGTATACTGGATCACAGTCAAGCGTCGGAAGGGTGCAGCGGCTTCCGCTGCAGGCAACTGGATGGTCGGGCCGCCATCCTCGTGGTCGTGCGAGACCAGGAGGATGAGAGTTGAGAGGCCTGTCCGTCGGCCGGCCACGCGGCCTTCCGATGTCGGGGAACGTTCGCCCCACTCACCCCCACAACTCCAGACAACGACGGCGCCGGAGTCGTCGCCGTGTTTGAAGCCTGCCTTCGACATTCGATCCGAGTCGACGAGCATGCCCAGCCTTCTCGCCCCACGGTGTAGAGCAGCGGCAACTTCGCATCCTGGAGCGGGTCGCTGCGGTGGGAGGCGACATGCTCTTCAAGATTGCGTTTGCCCTGCTCGCGATATGGCTCCTGGGTGTGGTCGGCCTGTATAGCGTTGGCGATCTCGTCCACGTCTTCCTGCTCGTCGGCTTGATGCTCCTATTGCTGGCGTTCTTGCGAGCGAGGGACGCAGCCGCTCGACGAGCGGGCGGTGCTGGTCGCCCATGACACACCCGAGGTCGAAGGTCGCCAGCTTCATTCTCAACAACTCGCTGCTGCTCCTTGCCGGGACCGCGGCTGCGGTGGTGTGGGCGAATGCCGACTGGGGCAGCTACGATGCGGTCGCGCACCCTCTCCATTTCTGGGTCAACGATGTCGGGATGGTGTTCTTCTTTGCGCTTGCCGCCAAAGAGGTCTTTGAGGCGACGCTGCCTGGCGGGCCGCTGGCATCACCTCGACGCGCGCTGTCACCACTGGCAGCCGCCGTCGGTGGAATGATTGCCCCGGCGTTGATCTACCTTGCACTCGCCTTGACCCGCGGACCGGCTGATCTGGCCCGCGGGTGGGCCATTCCGTGCGCGACTGATATCGCATTCTCAGCGATGGTCGCGCGCCTCATATTTCCGGCCGCGCACCCCGCAATTCCGTTCCTGCTGCTTCTGGCAATCGCCGATGACGCGCTCGGTCTCATGATCCTCGCCGTATTTTATCCTTCTGGACCGCTCTCCCTGCTGGCGCTCGTCGGATTGATGACGGTCGCGATCCTCGCGGCGGTGTGGCTGCGCCGGCGTGGTACGCGGAGCTTCTGGCCGTACGTCATCGGGCCAGGCGCGCTCTCCTGGTCCGCACTGTATCTCGGTGGGTTCCATCCCGCGCTGGCGCTCGTCCCCCTCGTGCCATTCATGCCGCACAGTGGCGCGGACCTTGGCTTGTTCGATCCTCGCGAGGAGAACCGTCCCGATACCCTCAACCGGTTCGAACATTGGTGGGCGACGCCGGTTCAGTTCGTCCTCCTGCTGTTCGGATTCGCAAACGCGGGCGTACGGTTCGAGCAAATCGGGCCTGGGACGTACTACGTACTCGCGGGCCTCCTGTTGGGAAAGCCGCTCGGAATCCTGTTGTTTACCAGCGCCGCGCGGCTCGCTGGCGCGAGCCTGCCTCCGGGGCTTCGGCGCAGCGATCTTCTCGTCGTCGGCGTCGCGGCCTCGATCGGCTTCACCGTCGCCCTCTTCTTCGCGACGGCGGCTTTCCCCGCTGGTCCATTGCTCGCGGAAGCGAAGATGGGCGCCCTACTCAGCTTCGCCGCGGCGCCGGTCGCCTTCGCCCTTGGTCGGCTGCGCAGAGCTCGTTCCAGCGACGCGATCATGTCGTGACCCCACGGCTCGACGCTTGTCAGCCAAACCGGCTTCCGCGCGTGTGAACAGCGCCGTCTCTAGCGAGAGTCCGAGCGATTGCGCTTCGCCGCCGCTGCGTACTTGACGACGCGCACCCGTTCTACGGTCACGAGCGGCCCGCCCGTCACCATTTCGTCAAGGATTGGCAGTAGCCGCTCTACGCGCGCTTCGTCTTCGATCACCTCGATGAGCACCGGCAGATCGGAGGACAGTTCCACCAGACTGGCCGCATGGATCACGCTACTCGCCCCGAAGCCAGCCACGCCATGAATGACCGTCGCGCCAGCAAACCCCTCGCGGCGGAGTCGCTCAAGCAACGCACGCGCAAGAGGCGTGTGATGAAATTGGTCGGACTCGCCAAGGAAGATTCTGACGAGAAACTGATCGCCATCGAGTACTCGCATTGCGCCTCCTCACCGGCCAAGCAGTAGCCGCGTGGACAACATCCCGAGCCATCCGGCCGCAAACGCACCCGGTAGCGTCCCCGCGGCGTTGAGCATCGCGGTGCCTGCCGCGCCCTCTTCGAGCAGCCGGCTGGTCTCAAAGTTAAAACTTGAATATGTGGTGAGGCCGCCGATGAAGCCGATCGTGATTGCAGACCGAAGAGTTGCAGGCCACGACAACGTTTGGCCGCTTGCATGACTGCCGCGACCGCGAAGCAGCCGACCACATTGACGATGAGCGTGCCGTAGGGGAAGGTGCTGCCGAATCGCTGCGCCGCCCAGAGGGCAACCAGGTAGCGGGCGCCGGTGCCGGCAGCCCCGGCGAGGCAGATCCAGACAAATCGTTCCATGTCGTGTCACCTCGGGGTGATCACGAAGGAACGCACTCCCTACGGCCACCCGCAGGAGTCATTGGCCGTCAACGACGGCGGTTGAGGCGGACTCCACCGCCCGACAAGCTTGCCTTGCCCAGTTTCCCAGCGGTTCGTTCGCCTGTTAAGACAACAGGCAGACAGACCGAGGGGCCGTCCCAAACTGTGCCTCCCAGCCAATCGACTCGCTTCCACCGAGCGCTCGCTCGCGGCGAACCACACTCGGGGCGAATGAGACCGCGTCAGCAGCGCGTGACCACACCGCGGGTCCCATCGACCGTGACCTCTTCCCCATCCGCCAGGCTGGACGTGGCATTCGCCGCCGCAACGACCGCCGGAAGCGCGAACTCGCGGGCGACAATCGCCGTATGCGACAACACGCTGCCGGTGTCGGCGACGATCGCACCGGCCCGTCGAAACACGATCATCCAGGCGGCCGACGTCGTCGGACACACCAGCACCTCGCCCGGGCGCAGCGTGTGCAGCTGGTCGGCTGTCCTGATTACTCTGACGGGCCCTCGGTAGATGCCGGACGAGACGCCAATGCCCACGATCGAGTTCCCGTTCGCCTTGGGCGGGGCGGTGAGCTCATGCTCCATCATCCACAGGAGGGCACGGTTGATCCGACGCGCCGCAGCGGGGAGCCCGCGTAGGTCAGGCGCCTTTCCCGGCTCGGGGCCGTACGTCATCGGGCCGGGGTTCGCCCGCACCCACGCATGCTCGGCCCTGCGGCGGCAGACGAGGTGACGTCGGTCGAGGCGAGTTCGGAGCGCCTCGCGCAATTCGTCTGCGGTGAGCATCACCGCGTCCTCGGCGCGCACCCCGCGAGCGTCGCCGGCCGCGACGGCGCCGTG
>CAZCEL010000272.1:0-6857 GCA_964497175.1 uncultured Bifidobacteriaceae bacterium | reverse complement strand
CTGGGTCTGTACGAGATCGATTCCGAGACGGGCTTCGTCGCGCTCGATACCGCGCGACGACTCTTCGCCAGGCAGGAGGTCGATGCGATTCAGCTGCGCCTCGATGACGTGATTCTGGCGCCCCAGGTGTCGGAGGATCTCGGTCGGGCGCTCGGCGCCGACTATGTTGCGCAGGACTGGGCCGACGTGAACAGGTCGCTCTTCTCTGCGCTCAAGCTCGAGAAGATGGCCATCTCGCTGACGATCGGCCTGATTGTGATGGTGGCCGCTCTCAACATCGTCGCCTCGCTGGTCCTGCTCGTCATGGAGAAGCATCGGGACATCGGGATCCTCAAGACCATGGGGGCCAGCGCCAGAAGCGTGACGCTCATCTTCATGATCCAGGGCCTCATCGTCGGCCTCGTCGGCACCAGTGTCGGCGCCGCGGCCGGCTACGTCGTGTCGCAGGTGGCCGATAAGTACCGGCTGGTCCGCCTGCCGAGCGACGTCTACCAGATCACTCATGTGCCGTTCATCGTGGTGCCGCTCGAGCTGACCCTGGTGATCGTCGCGGCGATTCTCGTGTGTTTCCTGGCAACCGTGTATCCGTCGCGTCAGGCTGCACGCCTCGACCCCGCGCAGGCCCTCAGGTACGAGTGATGCCGCCCTGTCGCCGCCCCTCGCCCTAGCGGCCGTCGCATGCCTGTGGTCCTCGCGCGGGGAATCGTCAAGGGCTACCTCGCCGGCGGCGCCACGCTGACCGTTCTCCGCGACCTCGACCTGCAGGTCGACGCGGGTGAGATGGTCGCGATCGTCGGCGCGTCCGGAGTGGGCAAGAGCACACTGCTGCATCTGCTGGGTGGTCTGGACCGCGTGGATGCAGGAACCATCCTCATCGCGGGATGCGAAGTAACCTCGCTCGCCGACGCCGCCGTGGTGGCGTTCCGCAACAGCCAGGTTGGCTTTGTGTTCCAGTTCCATCACCTGCTTCCCGAGTTCTCGGCGCTCGAGAACGTCGAGATGCCGATGCGCATCGCGCGCGTGGCGCCCTCGCAGGCGCGGCCGCGTGCCGAGGAGATCCTGCGGCGGGTCGGGCTGAGCGATCGCCTGACCCATCGCCCCGGCATGTTGTCGGGGGGCGAACAACAGCGGGTGGCCGTCGCCCGGGCCCTCGTGATGCACCCGACGCTGCTACTCGCAGACGAGCCGACCGGCGACCTCGACGAGCACACGGCGACCGCCCTTCACGGCCTGCTCCGCGACATGCATCAGGCGTACGGACTGACCTCCGTGATTGCCACACACAACGCACGGCTGGCCGCCTCGTGCGACCGCGTGTTGAGGCTCGAATCGGGCCGGCTGCAGCCGGCGTGATCCCGGAGGGAGGATCGAGCGTCCGATACAGTAGAAGAGGCACGAGTGTCGCGGACGACAGGGGGACGGGCACGGGTGTTGCGTGCGAGACACCTGTCGGCCAATCGCCCTCAAAGCCCAACGGGGACAGCCATTTACGCCTGGGCCCTGAACCGGATGACGAGCGAAATGCCGTATAATGTGCCTGTTGCGCGGATGACCACCAGGTCGACTGCATTCACCTAGGCAGGCCGGATGTTCGAACGGTACACGGAACGGGCGCGACGCGTCCTCTTTTTCGCTCGGTACGAGGCCAGCCAACTCGGCAGCATTTCCATCGAGACGGAGCACCTGCTTCTCGGCCTGATTCGAGAAGGTAAAGGTCTGACCAGCCGGATCTTCGCGCGTTCCCACCTGTCGCTCGACAACATCCGGAAGGAGATCGAAGGGCGCACGGTCTTCCGGGAAAAGGTCTCCACCTCGGTCGAGATTCCGTTCAGTGCCGAGACCAAGCGTGTGCTGCAGTTTGCCGCGGAAGAAGCCGATCGCTTGTTGCACAACTACATCGGCACCGAGCACCTGCTCCTCGGGATCCTCCGCGAGGAGCGGTCGGTCGCCGCCTGCATCCTCATGGAGAAGGGGATGCGGCTCAACGCGGTCCGCGAGGACATTGTTCAGCTTCTGAACGAGAAGACCACGCTCACCAGGGTGAAGGAAACACCCCTGCTGGCAGAATTTAGTCGCGATCTGACCGAGTCGGCGATGAAGAACCAGCTCGACCCGCTCGTCGGGCGCGAGCACGAGTTGGACCGCGTTCAGCAGGTCCTGTGCCGACGCACGAAGAACAACGCCGTGCTCATCGGCGAACCAGGCGTCGGCAAGACCGCGATTGTCGAGGGCCTGGCGCAGAAGATTGTCTACGGCGACGTCCCCCACTTTCTGGCGGATAAACGAATTCTTGCGCTGGATATCTCGCTGATCGTCGCGGGCACCAAGTACCGCGGTCAGTTCGAAGAGCGCCTCAAGGCGATCATGAAGGAGCTGACCGAGAACCCGAACATCATCGTGTTCATCGACGAGCTGCACACGCTGGTCGGCGCCGGCTCGGCAGAGGGGTCGCTCGACGCGGCCAACATCCTGAAGCCGGCGCTGTCGCGCGGCGAAATCCGTTGCATCGGGGCGACAACGCCGGCCGAGTACCGGAAGTATATCGAGAAGGATCGGTCGCTCGAGCGACGCTTCCAGGCCATCAAAGTGGATCCGCCGGGAGAGCGCGAGACGATCGAGATCCTGCTGGGCGTCAAAGATCGGTACGAGAACTTCCACCACGTCGAGTACACGCCGGAAGCGATCGAGGCGGCCGTCTACCAGTCGAATCGGTACATCACGGATCGCTTCCTTCCCGACAAGGCCATCGATCTGGTCGACGAGGCAGGCGCACGGGCCAAGCTGCGCGAGGCCGGCTACAGCGAAGAGTTCGGCGAGATCAACAAGAGCATCCGCGTGGCGGTCGAGCAGATGGAGAGCGCCGTCTCGCAGAAGGATTTCGAGAAGGCCCAGTTCTATCGCGAGCAGGAGGTGACGGCCCGCGAGAACCTGCAGTTTGTCCGCGAGAAGTTCGACGTCAAGTCGAGCGCCCGGAGAGTCATCGTCGGCAAGCAGGAGATCGACGAGGTCGTGTCGAAGTGGACCGGCGTGCCTCTGGCGTCGATCAACCAGGACGAGGGCGACAAGCTGCTCAGGATGGAGCAGGAGCTGCACCGCCGCGTCATCAGCCAGGACAAGGCGATTTCCGCCATCTCGAGAGCGATCCGCCGGTCGCGGGCCGGGCTGAAGAACCCCAATCGCCCGGTCGGCAGCTTCGTGTTTCTCGGACCAACTGGCGTCGGCAAGACCGAGCTCGCCCGCGCGCTCGCCAACTTCCTCTTCGGCAGCGATCACGCGCTCATTCGCTTCGACATGTCCGAGTACATGGAGAAGCATTCCGTCTCGAAGCTGATCGGATCGCCGCCGGGCTACGTCGGCCACGAGGAGGGCGGTCAGCTGACCGAGAAGGTGAAGCGGAATCCCTATTCGGTGGTGCTGCTCGACGAGGTCGAGAAGGCTCACCCGGACATCTTCAACATCCTGCTCCAGGTGTTCGAGGACGGCCATCTGACCGACGGGCTGGGCAACCGCGTCAACTTCAAGAACGCGATCATCATCATGACGTCGAACATCGGCGCCCGCTTCATCCAGAAGAAGAGCTCGATGGGCTTCCAGACCGCCGATACCGGCGTCATCGACAAGAGCGTGTCCGACATGGTGCTGGGCGAGGTGAAGCGCACGTTCAACCCCGAGTTCATCAATCGCATCGACGAGATCATCGTCTTCGAGGCGCTCACCGACGAGGACCTGCGCCGCATCATGGCCCTGCTGGTCACGCAGTTGAACGAGAACCTGAGGGACCGGAAGCTCAGAATCTCGTTGACGCCGGAAGTCGTGGACTGGATCATCGAGGTGACGTGCAAGGACCGATCGTACGGGGCGCGCCCGCTTCGCCGCGCGATCCAGCGGTACGTCGAGGATCCGCTGTCCGAGGAACTGATCCGCGGGAACCTGCCCGGCGGCGAGGTGGACGTCTACCTCGAGGCCGGTGTCCTCGCGTATCGCCCCGCAGGCGAGCTCGCCGCAGGACGCAAGCTCTCGTAAGCAAAGACTATCGGGCGTCGTTCAGCGTCTAAAGGGCCGTAAACCATGACCGCTGTGGACCTTCTTCGCCAGAAAAGCGGCGCCGTGGGGCGCCTGCCGGCGTTGGTTGCCCTGGTGAGCGTGCTGGGGACCTCGACCGTGGCGTGGGCCCAGCAGCCCGCACCGTCGGGACAGGCGGCCAACCCCACGACTGTCTGCGGCAGCCCGATTCCCGCGCCCGCCGCCCTGCCGCCTGCCAATTCCGGTCCTGTCCTCTACCAGATCGTGCCGTGCTTCGAGGCCCAGGGGAATCAGACCCTGGTCGACCTGCAGACGTACCTCTACTACATCCAGCTCAAACCAAGCCGGCCGTCGCAGGGCGTCTGGGTTCCCTACAACGAGGAGACCGAGCGCGCCGTCCTCGAGGACTTCAAGCGGCTCAACGCCACCAACTTCCTGGACAACCTGTCGATCGAGTCACTGGACTACACCTTCTCCAACGGCGTCGTGGGCAAGCTCATCGTCTACAACATGGAGGAGCGGCAGCGGGTCAAGATCGTCGACTTCCTCGGCACGAAGAAGATTGAGACCTCGAAGATCGACGAGAGACTGAAGGAGAACAACGCCCAGATCCGTCTCGACACCTTCATCGACCCGGCGCTGATTCGCAAGATCGAAGGCATCCTGCGCGAGATGATGAAGGAGAAGGGCTTCCAGCGCGCCACGATCACGCACGAGATCAAGGAGGTCGCCGGCGGCCCGAAGCTCGTGCACGTGAGCTTCAACATCGACGAAGGTCCGAAGGTCAAGATTCGCCGGATCGAGTTCCTGGGCAACCAGGCGCTCAGCGACGGACGGCTCCGCCGTCGGATGAAAGAGAACCGATCGGCGTGGTGGCTGTCCTGGATCACAGGCCGGGGCACGTATCAGGAGACCAAGTTCGAGGAGGACGCCGAGCGTGTCTCGGAGTACTACCGCGACCGTGGCTATATCCGGGCGCAGATCGGCACGCCGGAAATACGCGACCTGGTCTCGTCGGGCGACAAGAAGACGCACTGGATCGAGCTGCGGATCCCGGTCAACGAGGGGCCCAGGTACCGGATTGCCAGCTTTGACGTCGCGGGGAATTCCGTCGTCAAGGCCGACGCCCTCAAGCCGCTCTTCAAGCTGAAGACAGGATCCTTCTACAGCCAGAAGGACATCAGGAAGGGCTTCGAGAAAGCACAGGAGATCTACGGGGCAGCCGGCTACATGGAATTCGCCGGCTATCCCGACTACAAGTTCAGCGACCAGCCGGCGCCGCCCGCCGCCGACGCGGCGGCGCCCCCGCCGGAGGCTCCGCCGCCCACCGGCAAGGCCGGTCCGCCGGTGGTCGACGTCACGCTGCAGATTCAGGAGGGCAAGCAGTATTTCGTGAACCGGATCGTCTTCACCGGGAACACGACGACCCGCGACAACGTGATCAGACGCGAGATGCGCCTGTACGAGAATGGCGTGTTCGACACCGAGGCACTGAAGTACAGCATCCGGCGGCTCAATCAGCTCGGCTACTTCAAGGCGCTCGAAGGACCGGGCAAGGACGTCAACATCGAGAAGAACGCCAATGTCGACAGCAAGGTCGACGTCAGGATGAAGCTGGAGGAGCAGAACCGCAACCAGCTCACGTTCGGAGCCGGTGTCTCGCAGTTCGAGGGCTTCTTCGGCCAGCTCTCGTTCCAGACGGCCAACTTCCTCGGGCGTGGAGAGAGCCTCACCGTCTCGCTGCAGGGCGGATCGCGGGCGCAGAACTACACGCTGTCCTTCACCGAGCCGTTTCTCTTCGACCGGAACATCACCGGCGGCATCAACCTCTTCAGGAGCGAGATCCGCTGGATCGGGCAGTTCACGCAGAAATCGACCGGCGCCGTGCTGACGATGGGGCTTCCGATCGGAAGAGGCTTCACCCGGATGTTCACCAACTACAGCTACGAGCGCGTCCGCGTCAGCGAGATCAGCGACATCTACCTGGATCCGGTCGTGCTGGCGCGCAATCCATTCCTCCGCGACTCGCTTCTTATCGGCCAGTCCGGCGAGCGGATTGTGAGCAAGGTTGCTCCGGCCCTGGTGTACAACTCGGTCGATCAGCCGATCTTTCCGACGACGGGCAAGCGGTTTTCGGTCACGATGGACTTTGCCGGGCTCGGCGGCAACACAAAGTTCTACAAGCCTTCCCTCGAGGCCGTCATGTTCCTCCGGCAGAACAGCCGGATGTCGTTCGGGTTCCGCGGTCAGATGGAATACGTGAGAACGTACGGCGCGACGCGGGAACTGCCCATCTTCGAGAAGCTGTTCCTCGGCGGCGAATACTCCGTGCGAGGGTATGACATCCGCACGATCGGCCCCGAGGACGCTTCGACGCATCTGGTGCTAGGCGGCAACAAGAGCCTTCTCTTCAACGCCGAGCAGATCATCACGATTGCCGGTCCGGTGCGGCTGATCCTGTTTTACGACGCCGGTCAGGTGCGCGACACCGGGCAGCGGTTCGGGTGGTGGGAGGACGTAACCGAGGTCAGGCGGCCGCCTCAGGCCATTCTGACTGACCCGTTCGCGCTGCTGACGCTGACCGATCCGGCCTTCACGAGCACGGTTGACGTCGTTGGCAGGCGGAGCGCCTTCAAGACGTCGACGGGCGCGGAGATTCGGTTTTTCATGCCGGTCCTGGTCCTCAACGTGCCGTTCCGGCTGATCTTCGCCTACAACCCGCAGCGCGGCGGCGTCTACGACAACACGCTCCGCCCGCAGAAGCCGTTCCAGTTCCGCTTCGCGGTCGGAACCACGTTCTGATAAGATCCGGGATGCTGTTCACACGAAAGGAT
>CAZCEL010000271.1:0-6861 GCA_964497175.1 uncultured Bifidobacteriaceae bacterium | reverse complement strand
TGGACATTGTTCGCGGGGTGTCGATCGAGCAGCGCGTCGAACCGCTGGCACGAGTGGGCTGTTACGTGCCGGGCGGCCGGTTTCCGCTGCCCTCGTCGCTGCTCATGACGGCCGTGCCCGCGCGCGTGGCCGGCGTCCGCGATGTGTGCGTGGTGTGCCCCCGACCCGAGCCCGCGGTGATGGCGGCGGCGCTCGAGGCGGGCGTGACCCGGCTGTTCCGGATAGGCGGCGCGCATGCGATTGCCGCGCTGGCGTACGGCACCGCGACCGTGCCGGGAGTCGATAAGATCGTCGGGCCGGGCAACCGGTACGTGGCGACGGCCAAGGCGCTCGTGTCGCGCGACTGCGCGATCGATTTCTATGCGGGCCCGACCGAAATCGTCATCGTGGCCGGCGGCGGCCGCCCGGCGTGGATCGCCGCCGACCTGGTCGCGCAGGCCGAGCACGATCCCGACGCGCGAGCGATCCTCATCACATGGCGCCGACGCCTGGCGGAACGCGTGGCCGCGCTGGTCGACAGACGCAGCGCCGGGCGCGACGTCGCACGCCGGTCGCTCGCCGCGCATGGAGTCGCCATCGTCGCGGCGTCGCCGGACGAGGCGATGGCGCTGGCCAACCGGATCGGCCCCGAACACCTCGTGGTGGATCGCGAGACGCTGATCAGGCGACCGATCACGGCCGGTGCCATATTCGTGGGGCCGTTTGCCGCCCAGGCGGCGGGCGACTACGCGACCGGGTCGAATCATGTGCTGCCCACGGCCGGCGCCTCGCGGTTCCGCGGAGGCCTGAGCGCGGCCGACTTCGTGCGCGTGATGTCCGTACAGCGCGTGACCAGGGAGGGTCTTGCCCGCCTGGCCCCCACGATCCTGCCGCTGGCACGGGCCGAGGGGCTCACGGCGCATGCCGAGTCGGTCGAGGTCCGGCTGTCATGAAGAGGACCCGTCGCGGAAGCTCCGTGCGCCGGGCGCTGATCGATCGCCACACGAACGAAACGCGGATCAGACTGGCGATCGGGCTGGACGGCCGGGGACGCTATGAGATCCAGACCGGCATCCGGTTCCTGGATCACATGCTCGAGCTCGTCGCGCGGCACGGCGCGTTCGACCTCCACCTGAGCGCCGAGGGCGATCTGGACGTCGACCAGCATCACACGGTCGAGGACGTCGGCATCGCGCTCGGTGAGGCCGTGTCCAGGGCGCTGGGGAACCGCCGCGGCATCAATCGGGCCGGCTACTTCGTGATGCCGATGGACGAGACGCTAGGGGTCGCCGCCATCGATCTCGGGGGCAGGCCGCACACGGTCGTGGACCTCAAGGCGCCGGCCGCGCGCGTCGGCGATCTGCAGACCGAGCTCGTGCAGGATTTCTTCGAGGGGTTCGCAACCGGGGCGAGGGCGAACGTGCACATCAAGGTGATGTACGGGCGCTCGAGCCACCACAAGGTCGAAGCCTCGTTCAAGGCGTTTGCGCGGGCCCTTCGCGTCGCGTGCGCACAGGACAGGCGACTTGCGAGGATGCTGCCCTCGACCAAGGGGCTGATCTAGGCCGCCGATGATCGCGCTGATCGACTACAGAGCGGGGAACCTGACCTCGGTCCGGAAGGCGCTGGCCGAGGTCGGGGCCGACGTCTACACGCCCGCGTCTCCCGTCGAGCTTGCCCATGCGCGTGGAATCATCGTGCCCGGCGTGGGACACTTTGCCGCGACCGGCGCGCTCGATCGAACGTGGATGGAGACGATTCGAACCGCGGTCGCCGCCGGCCGGCCGCTGCTCGGCATCTGCCTCGGCATGCAGTGGCTCTACGAGGGCAGCGAAGAAGCGCCAGACCTTCCAGGACTGGGCCTGCTGGCAGGTTCCTGCCACCGTCTTCCCGCCAGCACGGGGTTGAAGGTGCCCCATGTCGGATGGAACCGTCTCGACCGTTTGCGCGAGGCGTCGATCGTGAACGGCGTGGGAGATGGCGCCCACGTTTACTTCACGCACAGCTACGTGGCTCCCGTAACGGACGACACGATCGCCGCGGCCGCGCACGGCGAGACGTTCGCCGCGATCGTGCAGCGCGGCCACGTCGCCGGGGTGCAGTTCCACCCGGAGAAGTCCGGGGACGTGGGCCTGCAGATCCTCAGGAACTTCCTGGAGCTCGCCACGAGCGCGAGGGAGGTCTGAACGGTGCTCTGCAAGCGCATCATCGCATGCCTCGACTGCCGGAACGGCCAGGTCGTCAAGGGCGTCAACTTCGAGGGCCTCAGGAACGCGGGCGATCCGGCCGAGCTGGCGAACCGGTACAACCGCGAAGGCATCGACGAGCTGGTCATCCTGGACGTCACGGCCACGCTCGAGCGGCGCCGCGCGCTGGCCGAGACGATCCGCGCGGTCGCGCGGGAGCTGTTCATTCCACTGGCGGTCGGCGGCGGGATCCGGACCCAAGACGACGCGGCTGCCGCGGTGGATGCCGGTGCGGACAAGGTGAGCCTGAATACGGCGGCGCTCTCCCATCCCGAGCTGATCACCACGCTGGCGAATCGTTACGGCAGCCAGGCCGTCCTTGTCGCCATCGACGCCAAACTCGAGGCTGGCCGCTATGCGGTCTACGCCCGCAGCGGCCAGACCTCCGCGTCCCGCGATGCCGTCGAGTGGGCGCGGGAGGCCGGGGACCGCGGCGCCGGGGAGATTCTCCTGACGTCGATCGATCGGGACGGCACCAAGTCGGGGTTCGACTGCGAGATGACCTCCGCGGTGTCCCAGGCGGTGTCGATCCCCGTCATTGCCTCGGGCGGCGCGGGCGGGCTCGCGGATTTTCTCGAGGTGTTTACCAGCGGTGCGGCTGACGCGGCGCTCGCGGCCTCGATCTTCCACTACTCGGAGACCGGCGTCGCGGCCCTGAAGCGGTATCTGCGGGACAACGGGATCCCGGTGCGACTGTGAAACGTGTAGCGGTCAGCGATCAGCGGTCAGCTATCATTCAGCTGGCTCCTCCGTCAGTGGCGCTGGTTGCGCGTACGGGGCGCTGACACAGTCGCTGATGGCTGAATGCTGATCGCTGACTGCTGATAGCTGTTCGCTGATCGCTCCCATGCTCATTCCCGCGATTGACCTGCAAGGCGGTGCGGTCGTGCAGCTCGTCCAGGGCGAACGGCTCGCCATCAGAGACGATGATGTGGCGGGGTGGGTCGCGCGGTTTGCGCGGTTTCCCAAGGTACAGGTCATCGACCTCGACGCCGCCAAGGGCGAGGGCAGCAACCTCGAGATCGTCCGCCGTATTGCTGCGTCGCTCGCCTGCCGCGTCGGCGGAGGCATTCGCTCGGTTGCACGAGCCGACGAGATCCTGGCGGCAGGCGCCCGCCAGATCATCGCCGGGTCCGCCCTGTTCAAGGACGGACGGCCGGATCTCGATTTCGCGAAGCGTCTCGCGGACCGGGTCGGCGTCGAGCGCGTGATTGCCGCCGTCGACAGCCGCGGCGGCCAGGTCGTGATCAACGGGTGGCGAACGCCGCTCTCGATTACCTCCGCTGACGCCGTGCGTGCGCTCGAGGCGTATTGCGGAGAATTCCTGTACACGCACGTCGACGCCGAAGGCCTGATGCAGGGCACCAACATCGAGGCCATCCTGGCGGTGCGCCGGGCGACCACGCGCCGCCTGACGGCCGCCGGCGGCATCTCCACGCAGGCCGAGATCGACGCGCTCGATGCCGCGGGCGTCGACGCGGTCGTCGGGATGGCCGTTTACACGGGCCGCCTCAGTCTGGAACAGCCCGACAGCCCGAGGTGAGGCTGCGACACGGTCTTGCCGAATGCTGAGGGTACAATGAGGTTTTGAGCCCCCCGACGGGAAGCTGTCCACGCCAGTGCGCATTGCCGTTCAGGCCGACCCTGCCGCTTCCCTCCGCCCGATGCCGGCGGCGGGCGCTCGTGTAACTGCGGACGGCAAGTTCCTCCGCCTCGCCGGCCCCGCTCCCAGTACGCGGCTGCTCGTCAAGGGCGTCAGCTACGGGACGTTCTGCCCGGACGCGGAGGGCTACCAGTTCCCGGCGGCCGATCGTGTCGCGGCGGACTTCCAGTTGATGGCGTCGCTGGGCCTGAACACGGTCCGCGTCTACACACCGCCGCGCCGCGATCTGCTCGACCAAGCCGCACGGTACGGGCTTCGCGTCATGGTCGGGCTTCCATGGTCCCAGCACGTCGCGTTTCTGGACGATCGGCCGCTCAGGCGGACGATCGAGCGCGAGATCGTCGCCGAGGTTCGCGCGCTCGGCGATCACCCCGCCGTGCTGATGTTCGCGCTCGGCAACGAGATACCCGCTGGCGTCGTCAGGTGGCACGGGCGCCTGCGCGTCGAGCGCTTCCTGCGGCGACTGTACGAGGCCGCCAAAGACGCGGCGCCCGACAGCCTGTACACCTACGTCAACTTTCCGCCGACCGAGTTTCTGGACCTCTCGTTCTTCGACGTCTCTGCATTCAACGTCTACCTGCACCGCGAGGCTGAGCTCCGCGCGTATCTGGCGCACCTGCAGCACGTCGCCGGGCACAAGCCGCTGCTGCTGGCCGAGGCCGGCGCGGACAGTATTCGCGAAGGCCCCGAGGGCCAGGCGGCGATCACCGCCATGCACGTGCGGGTCGCCTTCGAAGAGGGCGCGTGCGGCGCCGTGGCGTTCGCATGGACCGACCAGTGGTGGCGCGGCGGCTCCGAGGTCGAGGACTGGGCGTTTGGTCTGGTCGACCGTCACCGGCAGCCCAAGATCGCGGCGGCGTCTGTCGCTGCCGCGATCGCCGATGCGCCGTTCCCGAGAAGCGCCGCGCGCGCCTGGCCGCGGATCTCGGTGGTTGTGTGCGCCTACAACGCGGCGGACACGATCGAGGACTGCCTGGCGTCGCTCGACGCGCTCACGTATCCGGACTACGAAGTGATCCTCGTCAACGACGGCTCGAGGGACGCCACGAGCGCGATCGCCCGGCAACATCCGCGTGTCCGCGTGATCGATATCCCGAACGGCGGCCTGAGCGCCGCCCGCAACGTGGGGCTTGCCGAAGCCTCCGGCGAGATCGTCGCGTACACCGACGCCGACACGCGGGTCGATCGCGACTGGCTCACCTATCTGGTCCAGCCCTTCCTGACGTCCGACGTCGTGGCGGCCGGCGGTCCCAACGTCGTGCCCGCGGACGATCCGCCCGTGGCGCAGTGCATCGCCCGGGCGCCTGGCGGCCCGACGCACGTACTGCTCGACGACCGAATCGCCGAGCACGTGCCGGGATGCAACATGGCATTCCGGCGTGACGCCCTGCTCGCCATCGGCGGGTTCAATGACATCTATGTCCGTGCGGGAGACGATGTCGACGCATGCTGGCGCCTTCAGGCCAACGGCTGGCGGATCGGCTTTGCTTCGGCCGCACTGGTCTGGCACCACCACCGCGCATCGGTCAGCGCCTACTGGCGCCAGCAGGTCGGGTACGGTGAGGGCGAGCAGTGGTTGATGGCACACCATCCGGAGAAATTTCTGGATGGAGCCATGCTCTGGCGGGGTCGCATCTACAGTCCACTGCCCTTCGTGCGCTCACTCTGGGGTGAACGCATCAACACAGGCGTCTGGGGCACGGCGGCCTTTCCGTCCGTCTATCGTACCGACGTCCACCCCTTCGCGTTCCTCCCGCACTCGATCCGCTGGCAGGTGCTGTCGTTCGTGCTGGCCATCGTCGGATTCGCGGTGGCTGCCACGGGGGAGCACAGCTGGGCGGCAACGCTTCTGCTCGGCACGGGTCTGGTCGGCATCGCGGCCACGCTCGCCAGGAACGTCTCCTACGCGCTCCGGTCCGACGTCGATTCGCTGCCGGGCAGCCGGCTCTGGTACCGGGCGGTCCTGGCCTACCTGCATTTCATTCAACCGTTCGCGCGGTTCCACGGCCGGATTCGAGCCGTGCTGTCGCCCCCGGCGGTGGTTCTTCCCGTGGCGGATCGGCGGACCAGCCGCGGTCCGCGGCCCACGCTGGGCGAGGCCTCGCGTGCGCTTCTGCTCATCTCGGGCGGTGTCGCAGAAGATCGCTTCTGGAGCGACTCCTGGACGTCGGCCGATCGCGTGCTGTCGCAGGTGGCCGACTGGCTGCGCCGATCACGGGCGGTGCGCACGATCGAGATCGACGAAGGATGGGCATCCGATCGCGACGTGAGCGTCCCGGTCGGGCGCTGGGCCTGGCTCGACCTCCGCGCGCTGGCCGAAGAGCACCACGCGGGCCGTGTGCTCCTGAGAATCAGTACGCATCTGCGCCCTACCAGCTACGGCGTAATGAGCGCGGTTGTGATAGCGGCAGGCCTCCTGAGCGCCGCGGCGGCCGGCCTGGCCTTGCGGTGGCCGCTGGCAGGGGCGACAACCGCGGCACTGGCCCTGGGCACTGCGGCCTTTGCCTGGTGGCAGACCGCGCAGACGACCGCCATTGCCCGAAGAGCCGTCACCGCCGTGGCGGGGGCGCGGGGCATGGTCGCGCTGCGGTCGGGACCCTCCAGAGTGCCCCTGATTGCGCCCTCGGTGCTCCGCGTTTACGCCATGAGGATGGCGTCGATCTTTCTGCTGACGATTCTCGGGCTGGGTGCGGGAACGTTCATGCTGCGCGAGGCGGCGACGGCTCAGGTCATCGGCGCCCGGAAGGGCTACGCCGGCGACAACGGTCCCGCCATTCAGGCCGCCCTCGACACGCCCGGCGGCATCGTCGTCGCGTCGGGCGGCGACGTGTACTTCTCGGACTCGAACAATCACGTCGTCCGGCGCATCGATCCGCAGAACAACATCACGACGGTTGCGGGCAACAACGCCATGGGACTCGGCTTTTCGGGCGACTTCGGCGGCGCGACCGAGGCCAGGCTCGACACCCCGGC
>CAZCEL010000270.1:0-6918 GCA_964497175.1 uncultured Bifidobacteriaceae bacterium | reverse complement strand
TGGCCTCGCAGTCACCGCGCTGCTATCCGGCGTGTCGCCGCTCGCGTTCGCGATCGGCGTCTACCTTCCGCTCTCGACGATGGCGGCAATCTTCATCGGCGGCTGCGTGCGAGCGCTGGCCGAGCGCGGCGTGCACGGTGACACGACCCCGAGCGGCGCCGATGCGGGGATCCTTGCCGCGTCGGGCCTGGTTGCGGGTGAAGGCCTCGCCGGAGTCCTGCTCGCCGGACTCGTGGCGGCGCAGGCGGTGCCTCGCTCGATGCCGCCGCGACTGCCCGGATTGACGGGCGAGATCGCGCTGCTGGCGCTGCTGGTGGCCGTGGGAGCCTTTCTCTATCGCGCGGCGCGTCAGAAACCCGCGTCGGCGGACCCCGTGTCGTCTTGAGAGCTGGACAACTTCTCATGAGCACCGTTCGATGGCTTGTGTTCATCGGTCTGGCGGTCGCGGTCGCCTGGACAATCGGGATTGCCGGACGGCGTTACGTACGCGGGCTCTCGCTGGTGATTCGTGGCGGCGACCTGCAGGGCTTCGTACGCAGCCTGGTCGAGATGAACACGGTCCCGATCGGCGAGCGACTCGTGACCATTCCGCTCCAGCCCGGAAGCGTCCGCGCCCGCGTGTATTCGCCGACGAGCGCGGCGCGTCAGACGGTGCTGCTCGTCTCGGGGCTCCACCCTGCCGGGATCGACGAGCCGCGCCTGGTGGCCCTCTCGCGCGAGCTCGCGAAGTCCGCCGTCACGGTGGTCACGCCGGAAATAGAGGAGCTGGGGCGTTTCGAGATCACACCGCTCTTGACCGATCGGATCGAGCAGGCCGCGTACTGGCTGGCGGCACGCTCGGGCCTCGCAGGCGCGGGTCGCATCGGCCTGATGGGCGTCAGCTTCAGCGGCGGCCTGTCGGTCGTGGCCGCCGGGCGCGCGTCACTGAGGGATCGTCTCTCGTACGTCTTCTCGTTCGGCGGCCATGACGATCTCCGCCGTGTGCTGGAATACTTCTGCGCGGGCCTCGACACCCAGACCGTCGAGGGCTCGCCCCGGCAGCCCGGCATCGAAGCCATCAAGCGGCCCCCGCACGACTACGGCGTCGCCGTCGTCCTGCTCAACATCGCCGAGCACGTGGTCCCGGCCGATCAGGCGCCGGCGCTTCGCGACGGCGTGCGCCGATTCCTGTGGGCGTCCTACCTGGAACGAATCGACAAGCCTCGAGCGGAAGCGGAGTTCGCCGCCTTGCGCGCACTCGCGCACACACTCCCCGACCCGTCCTCGACGCTGCTGGAGTACGTAAACAATCGTGACGTCCGCCACCTTGGCCCGCGACTTCTCCCTCACATCGGTCCGTACGTGGACCGGCCCGAGCTGTCGCCGTCGCTGTCACCCGGTCCGTCGGTTCCGGTGTTTCTGCTTCACGGTAGAGACGACAACGTCGTTCCTGCGGCGGAATCCCAGCATCTGGCCGGTCGGCTTCGCGACCGCGTGAGGGTCCACCTGCTGCTGACAGACCTCATCTCTCATGCCGAGGCCGATCAACCGGCGCACGTGATCGACGTCTTGCGCTTAGGGAGGTTCTGGGGCGATCTCTTGGCTCAGTGAGCCTCAGCGAGGTCGCGCCCTCACTCGACGGTGACCTGGCCCACGGCCCACGGGTGGTCCGTGCAGAGATACCGATAGACGCCCGGCTTGCTGTAGGTCACGTAGTAGGACTTCGCGGGCGCGAGCGAACCGCTCTTCCAGGATCCGTCCTCGGCGGCCAGCGCATGATTCAACCGGCCGTTGTTCACGAACATCACGCGCGCGCCGGTCTTCACGCGGGCGCGAAGGGGATTGAACGTGTGCTCGTCGAGCGCGTAGCGGTTCCCGACGGCTCCGCCAAAAGGAACCTGCAGGAGCGTTCCTGTCTCGATCTCCTCGGTCTCGCGGCCAGCCGAGCCCGGATCGGGCGGCAGCGGCGGCGGCGGCTGGGGGGGAAGAGTCCCGCCGAGCGTGAACGCGTACATGACGGTACCCATCGCCAGCGCGATGTGCTGCTGGCCGTCGACCTCGTAGGCGATGGCCGGCCCTCGCGATGTCCGCACGCCCGTCTGAAACTCCCACAACCGAGCGCCGCTTCTGGCGTCGTACGCCTCGACCTTTCCGTCGCCCGCTCCGCGGAACATCAGACCGCCGGCCGTCGTGAGTGGTCCGCTGCCGCCCAGCAGTTGCGGCGGCACTTCCTTCTTCCAGACGACTTTGTTGGTGCGACTGTCGACCGCGGCGACCACGCCCACGGCGGGCGGCAGCACGATGGTATTGCCGCCCGTCTCCTGGAACCACGGGTCGTCGCTGACGCGGCGGGCCCGTCCCAGCCCGCCGACGCCCTGCGCGTAGAAGTAGCCCGTCTGCGGGCTGTACGACATCGGCGTGACGCGCACGCGGGGAATCGGCACGCCGGGTGACACAACCGTGTGCGAGTTCAGAGACGGGGGAGCGAAGCCGGTACACTCGAGCACGAATGGGGCGGGTACCCGGTCCTTGAACTCAGCGCATCCGGGGACGATGCGGTCAGCGCCCACCGGGAAGAGCTGCCGGGGCGCCGTGTTGAGGAACGCGTCCTGCGGAACCGGGCGTTCCTCGACCGGAAACACGGGCTTCCCCGTTTCCCGGTCCAGCAGAAAGAAGTAGCCGTCCGCGCGCAGGGCGGCGAGCGCCTTGCGGGGTCGTCCTCCGACCTGGGCCTCATAAAGCACCGGCGGCGTCGCGATATCCGCGTCCCACAGGTCGTGGCGCACGACCTGGTAGTGCCAGCGCAGCTTCCCGGTCCGCATGTCGAGCGCGATCATGGACGCCGTATACAGGTTGTCGCCCTTCCGGATCTCTCCGCCGTACATCGGAACGGCGTTGCCCGTCGCGAAGTACACGAGGCCCAGATCCGGATCCACGGTGCCCACGAGCCACACGCCGGCGCCCCCATGCCTCCAGATGTCGCTGTTCTTTGGCCAGGTCTCGTGCCCGGGTTCACCCGGGCCCGGAATCGTGAAGAAGGTCCACAACGTCCTGCCGGTCCGCGCATCGAGCGCCACCACGCGGCCGCGCATCGCCCAGTCGCCGTTGGCCAGCCCGGCAAACACAATCCCTCTCGCGTAGGTCGGCGCACCGGACACCGATTCGCCCTTCTTGCGCGGTGTCTCGCCTATCGTCTCCGCCCACACCAGCTCGCCCGTCTTCTGTCTGAGCGCCACCACGCGCCCATCCCTCAGCCCGACAAACACCAGGCCTTCCCCGAGAGCAGCGCCGGCGGAGTTGGGCAAAGCCTCGCCGGCAATCGATTCCATCGGCGATCGCGGCGGCCCGCTGGCCTCGCCCACGTTGGGCGGCCATGTCCAGACGGTCTCGCCGGTCCTGGCATTGAGGGCATACATCAGCGCCCCGGCCGGGATGAACATCAGGCCGTCTTTGACAACGGGCGTCGCGCGGGTGGAGCCGCCGGCGCCGAACCTGATCGTCCACGCGGCCCCCAGGCGTCCGACGGTCTGAACGTTGACTTGATCGAGGGTGGAGTATCGGGCGCTGGTCCAGTCGCCCCCGACGAGCGGCCAATCCCTGCGGGGGAAGCTGCGGCCATCCTCCCCCGACTCCTGGACCGACACCGGCGAGGGCAGAGCCAGGACGAGCGCCGCCGCGACGACGAGAAAGGAACGCCGAAGCCTCAACATACCCTTCTGCCTTCCTGCCTTTCTGCCTTTCTGCCTTCCTGCCCTTCTGCCTTTCTTCTTGCCTTTCTGCCTTTTACCTCTTGGGTATCGTCCAGTAGTAGACCGATCGTCCGTTGACGTCCAGCGTCCGCTCCGGCTTCCAGTCGCCCATGTCGAACGAGTGCGACACGATACGCGTGCCCGGCTTGAGCTCCTTCATCAACTTGGGCATGAGCTTCACGTTCAGCGACGGCAGCAGATAGAGCGTGATCACCGACGCTTCGCTGATGTCGGTCGTGAACAGATCCTGATTGAGGAACTTGACCTTGTCGGTGACGCCCTCTTTCTGGGCATTCGCGTTGGCCTCCTTGATGCGCTGCGGATCGATATCGATCCCGATGCCTCGCGCGCCAAACTTCTTGGCCGCCGTGATGGGGATTCGGCCGTCGCCTGACCCGAGGTCGTAGATGACGTCGTTCTTGGTCACCTTGGCGACATCCAGCATGGCGTCGACCACCTCCTGCGGCGTCGGCACGAAGATCACGTCCGGCGTCCGGAGAGCCGGCTGCTGGGCGCGGGCCGGCGTGGCGAGAGCGGCGAGAACGGCAACAGCGAGAGTCGCGGTGCGGGCAGTCATAGACCTCCTAGAAAGTTGCGGATGACGGATTTACAGGACGCAGCTGACAGATGGCGGATTATACCTGCGTCCCCTTGCCCCACGTGGGGGCCCTATCGGACCGGATAGCGCGCGATCCGGTCGCCGGTGATCGTGCCGATCCAGATCTCCTTGCCCACCTGCAGCGCGGCCGTGGAGCTGTAGAACTGCTCGTTGGCCGGATAGGTGATGAGGTGCGTGACCGTCATGGTCTTGGGGTCGATCCGAGCCACGTTCGACGTCGCGTCCGGGCAGACCTTTCTCAGACACTCGATGATCCGCGGTGTGCTCGGCCCGCCATGGCCCGCGGCGAACAGCGTGCCGTCGGCCTGCCAGCGGATGTTGTCTGGCTGGAAGGCCACGTCGACAAGGTCCTTGCTGACCGGCGTCTGTCCACGGGAGAGCCGCATCACCTTGCGGGCGGGCCAGAGGTTGATGTAGAGCCAGCGGCCGTCGGGTGAGGCTTCGATCCCATTGGGCCCCTGGGACTCGCTGCCCGGAACGATTTTCCATCCATCAGCCGCGTTCCACTCCCAGACTTCCCCGGTGTTGGTGGGGTCCTGTCCGGGTGCTGGCTTGCTGCGGCGATTCGGGTTGGTGGCCGCAAAGCCACCACCCGGGAGGGGCGTCACCGAATTGATGCCGACCGTCTGCGGCGCGACGACGCATCCGATCCAGGTGAAGGTCGGAATCCGGGGCTGTGTGTCCACCTCGAACACTTCGATGGACTCGCGGAACCCGTGGTGCACGAGGTACACGGTGTGGACCCGCCCCTGGCCCTGACGCACGGCGAGACCGTGCGCGCTGAACTTCTCTTTCTCGGCCGGGTCCATTGGCCCGGGACACGCGGCGTAGGTCTTCTTGTCCAGCCGCTCCCGCGGACTCGCCACGGGATACACCTGCACCGTCGAGTGGTCGCGGGTATTCACCAGATGGACGGCGCCGCCGGAAAAGCAGGAGGCGACTACCCAGTCGGACCGCGGCACCGCGACCAGATCTTCGGGGCTGACGACCCCGCAGATGAACCTGACGTCGCCGCGAGGCTCGCAGCCCTTCGCCTGGAAGGAGCTGGCGGGCAGAACGCTGGAGCACAACACCAGACCGGCGAGCAACAGTCGTGACCTCATGCGCGCACCTCCCACCCGGAGCGCCACTATACACGCAGCGGCTGTCGACCCAAAACATCGGCCTGGACCGCCCCCCGAGCGGCGTTACAATGTCTGCTCCCTGCTGAGACTGACGGCCCGATGCACGTCGCAGTCCGGTCGATCGGCACGTGCGGCATTCGATGGATTGAGTCAAGGAGGAACTGCGATGCCCGGTTCACAGAGCGCGAACCTGTTGCGCGCAGCGGCCGTCATGGCGCTGTGCACCACCGCCGTCCTGCTCCACGCGCAGCAGCCCGCGGCGCCGGGCGGTCGCGGCGCGCCTCCGCCCTCGGGGGGGCCCTACACGGGCAGCGGACCCGGCGGCGGCGCCAGGCCCGAACCCGGCATGAACCTGATGAGCAATCCGTATCGCATGATCGAGAACTGGCCGATGCTCAATCCGGGGATGAAGTGGGGCGCCGCGATCAACTTCCTGCCTGACAACAAGGGCGGCACGTGGGCGCTGCTCAGGACCGAACCGCCCATCGTCTACTTCGACGCGTCGGGCAAGATCGCGCGCAGCTTCGGCGACGGGACGTTCGTGTCGGCCCACGGCATGTGCCGCGACCGCGACGGCAACATCTGGACGGGCGACAGCGGTCCGTTCGGCGACATCGCGGGCACGGCGGGACGCGGCTTCCAGGTGCACAAGTTCAGCGCCGAAGGCAAGCTCCTGATGAGCTTGGGCAAAGCGGGAGTGTCGAAGGCCGGCCCGGACACGTTCGTCGGCCCGACCTCGTGCGCCATTCTGTCGAACGGCGACATCATCTTCGGCGACGGGCACTGGCCTCGCCCCACGATCGCGCAGCAGGACGGCGACCGGCTGGTCCGCCTGACCCCGGACGGAAAGTTCGTCCGGGACTACGGCAAGCTCGGGCGGGGCCCCGGCGAGTTCATGGGCCCTCATGCGATGGCCGTCGATTCGCAGGGCCGCCTGTTTGTCGCCGATCGGTCGAACAACCGCATCCAGATTTTCGATCGCGATCTGAACTATCTGGATTCCTGGAAGCACTTCGGCCGGCCGAGCGGCATCACGATTCTGAAGGACGACACGATCATCGTGGCCGATTCGGAGTCGGGGATTCTGCTCGACGGGCCGAAAGAGTCGTTCGAGGGCGGCGGCCGTCAGTTCCGGAACGTGGGCTGGAAGCAGGGCGTGCGCATCGGCAGCGCGAAGGACGGGTCGCTCCGGCAATTCATCGAGGGAACCAATCCCGAGGGGATGGCGGCCGACGAGCAGGGCACGATCTTCGCCGGACTGACCGGCGGGTGCCAGACGAGCAAGTCGGGCGGCTGCGTCCAGAAGTGGGTGAAGCGGTAGAGGCCAGGTCGCCGCGCGATCGACGACGTCATCGCGTGAAACCGAGAGGGGACTATGAGTAGGAAAGGGTCAGTAATCTTCGCATCGCTGTTGGTCGCGGCCGTCGCTCTGGGCTACGCGGGCCTG
>CAZCEL010000269.1:0-6925 GCA_964497175.1 uncultured Bifidobacteriaceae bacterium | reverse complement strand
GGCACCTGCGCGACCAGGTGGCCATGGCGGCGCCGACCAACGGCCGGGTGCTGATTTACGGCGAGAACGGTACTGGCAAGGAGCTGGTCGCGCGCACGATTCATGCGCTCAGCCGCCGGCGGCAGGCGGCGTTTGTGGAGGTCAACTGCGCCGCCATCCCGGAAGAACTCATCGAGAGCGAACTCTTCGGCCACGTGCGCGGGGCGTTCACGGGCGCTGTCGCCGATCGCCGCGGCAAGTTCGAGACGGCCGACGGGGGCACGATCTTCCTCGATGAGATCGGCGACATGAGTCTCAAGACCCAGGCCAAGGTGCTCCGTGTGCTCCAGGAGCACACACTGGAACCGGTGGGCAGCACGGCGCGGGTTACCGTCGATGCTCGCGTGCTCGCCGCGACGAACAAGGATCTGCAGGGGGAGATCCGCGCCGGGCGATTCCGCGACGACCTCTATTTCCGGCTGAGCGTGGTGCCGATCTTCGTGCCGCCGCTCAGGGATCGTCGCGAGGACATTCCGCGTCTGGCGGAGCATTTCATGACGGAGTTTGCCCAGGAATACGGCCGCAGGGCCAAGGCCTTTCAGCCCGCCGCCATCGCGACGCTCCAGCGCTACGCCTGGCCGGGCAATGTCCGGGAGCTCAGGAACGTCATCGAGCGGCTCATGATCATGGTTCCGGGCGAATCCATCTCGGCCGGGGACCTGGGCTTCCTGGCGCCGGAGGCTGACGCCCGTTCGTCGCTGTTCGCTCAAGCAAGCGAGCGGAGGACGCTGCACGAGGCTCGAGAGCGCTTCGAGCGGGACCTCATCCTCCGGACACTCGCCGAGCAGCACGGCAACATGTCGCGCACGGCCGAAGTGCTGGGTGTGGAACGGAGCAATCTGTACCGCAAGATGCGGGCGTTCGGCATCGCCCCGTCGAGAAGGCCGGAGCCCGAGGAAGAGGCGGTCTAAGTGCGCTCGATGCGATTCTCCAGAATCTGGTGCGCGCCAAAATCCTTGAGGCGGAGCGTCGGCACGGGCTCGCCCACCAGTGCGTCGGCCGGCACGAGCCCGACGATCTCGCTTTCCACGACTGTGACGCCGTGCTGTGCCGCCTCGCGCGCAACGGCGCGGAACACGGCCGAGAGCCCGGTCACGCGGTAGTTGGTGAGATTGGTTGACACTTGCACGAGGCCTCGGGCCGCCAGTCGCACGCCCATGGCCTTGACTCCCGGCAGTCCTCCACCGCGCTGCCGGATTGCCGATGCGACGCGCCGGGCGACCTCGATCCTGTCGGTGGCAAGGTTGACGTTGTACGCGATCAGGGCACCTCGGGCCCCGATCGCGGTCGCTCCGGCAGTCGGGTGAGGCCTGCGCGGTCCGAAGTCCGGAACCCAGTCAGGGCTTGCCATTTTTTCGGCGAGCGCCTCGAACTGGCCACGACGGATGTCCTCGAGATGCCGCCGCAGCGGCGTCGAGGCAGCTTCCTCGTAGAGGTAGACGGGCACCCGAAAACGGTCCCCGACTGCCGCCCCGACCAGCCGGGCGAGCGCCACGCAATCCGCCATGGCAGTTTGGCCAAGCGGGACAAACGGCACGACGTCCACGGCTCCAATGCGCGGATGCTCGCCACGGTGGACCGTGAGGTCGATGGAGGCCAGTGCGCGACCAAACAGGGCCATGACGGCCTCGAAAAGGGGCACGCTTTCACCGACCATCGTGAACACGCTGCGGTTATGCGAGGCATCAGAAGACACGTCGAGCAGCTTCACGCCAGCGACGCCGCCGATCGCGCGCGCGAGGGCGTCGACGACGCCCGCACGACAGCCCTCGCTGAGGTTGGGCACGCATTCGATCATGACGTCGACTCGAGCCGCAGGAAGTCCAATGCTGCCTGATTGTAGAGTGCGGTGGCGTGCCCGGAGTACCCAATCCAGCCCGAGTGCTATAATCTGCCCGAATTTCCGGGCCGTTCATGTCTGATTCGCTTCGCGAGGACTCGTTGCGCGCCCTCGACACGGCGCCCGATCCGAATCGTGACGCCAAGATCGAGGAGCTGCTCCTGTCGGGCCTCGATCACTACTTCGCCGCTCGATACGATCACGCGATCAACATCTGGACGCGCGTGCTGTTTCTCGACCGCAGCCACCCGCGCGCCCGGGCCTATATCGATCGCGCGCGCGGCGCGCTCGCCGAGCGTCAGCGCGCGTCCGACGAGCTGCTCGAGAGCGGCGTGGCGGCATTTCATAGGGGCGAGAGCGCCCGGGCCAGGCGCCTGCTGCACGACGCGCTCGACCAGGGCGCACAGCCGGAAGCCGCCCTCAGCGTGATCGACCGGCTGCATCGTCTCGAGCAGATGAGCCAGGTCGCGACAGGCAGCGAGCCGCGACTGAGACCTGCCCCAGTGTCCACGTGGGCGGACTGGTATCGTGGAGCCGTCGGCCTTGCGGTTGTCGTGGCCCTGCTCCCCATTGTCGCCGGCGCCGGCCTGTTCATTTTCAGAGGGGGCGAGTCGCCGCGTGGGGCCGTGCCGGCTGTGAGGGGACCGGTGTCGTCGGCGTCGCCAGCCGAGTCGCTGCCCCTGCCACGACGTGGCGAAGATGCCCTGAACGGCGCCAGGACGCTCGCAGCGACAGGGCGCCTGCGCGATGCCCTGACGGCGCTGGACCGCGTGCGGCCGACCGATCCGCAAAGCGCCGACGCAGACCGCCTGAGGGCGGAACTCCAGAAGCGGCTCATCGAGCTCGAGACCATGCGCGATCGGGCGGCGTCATCGGCAGACGGAGCGCACCGCCGGTGAAGTGCCCCAAGTGCGGATACCTCGGATTCGAACGTGTGCGGCGGTGTCGCAATTGCGGCTACGACTTTTCATTGGCGGCCAAGGAGCCCTCGTCCGAGCTCCCGATGCGGCTGCCGGACCGCGATGAAGAGGCGCCCCTGGGCGAGCTGACGCTCGAAGACCGGGCGACTTCGCCCGTGCAGTCGCCGGCTGCGGCAAGCAGCGTGGACCTGAGGTTCGGGCAGAAGAGTCCGGCAGGGGCGCCGGATCTGCCGTTGTTGTTCCCGGCGCTCGAAGCCGAGGTCCCTCTGATTACCAGGCCGTCACCACCCCGGTCACCACTGGCCGTCAGGCGCGCGACACCCGAGATCCGACGCGTTCCGGAAGAGCCTCGAGCATCCACGTTCGATTGGCGGCCTGCGGCCGAGGACACGCCCTCCGCGGCGCAACGCGGAGGCGATCCCATTCGACTGCCGGCTCGCTCCATCCCGGCATCACTGGAGGCGGCAGGCATGCTGCCGCGCATGTGTGCGGCGGGCGTGGATCTGATCGTGCTTGCCGGTATCGATCTGCTGGTCGTGTACTTCACCATGAAGATGTGCGGGCTGGGCCTCACCGATCTGAGCATCCTGCCGAGGGGCCCGCTGGCAGCATTCCTGCTGATTCAGAACGCCGGGTATCTCGCAACCTTCACCGCCAGCGGCCAGACGCTGGGAAAGATGGTCGCCCGGATCCGAGTCGTGCCTGCGCGGCCCGACGTCACACTCGATCTGGGCCGGTCGGTGGTGCGAACGCTGGTCTGGATGCTTCTCGCCGCTCCGGCCGGACTCGGATTCCTGACGGCCCTCGGCAGTGTCGATCGTCGCGGCCTGCACGATCGTTGTGCAGGTACCCGCGTCGTCCGTGCGGGCGCCTAGGCGTCCGCCCTGCCGTCCGCTCCTTTTTCGAGTACGCTGCCACCGTGAGGTTCATTGCGTTGACAGCTGCCACAGCCTGTGGCATCGGGTACGTACCGTTCGCGCCAGGCACCTTCGGTTCGCTCGCCGGACTCGCGCTGTGGGCGGTCTTTCCCCGCTCGATGATCGGGCAGTTTGCCGCGATTCTTGCGTTGTTTGCGATCGGCGTGTGGAGCGCCGGTCGGGCCGAACGCCACTTTCACGCCTCCGATCCGGGTCCTGTCGTGATTGACGAAGTCATGGGCATGTTGATAACGCTGTTCGTGAATCCGGTCGGGCCCGCGGGTGCCATCTTCGCGCTTCTGCTGTTTCGCGGCTTCGACGTGGTGAAACCGCCTCCTGCACGCGCGCTCGAGCGGCTCCACGGCGGTCTCGGCGTCATGGCCGACGATGCGATGGCAGCCGTCTATGCGAACCTCACGCTTCGGGCGATCATGGCCGCGAGCCAGTGGGTGTGATTCGTGCGGGCGTGGATTATCGCTGTCGGGAGCGAAATGCTGACACCGTTCCGGGTTGACACGAACTCGCTGGCCATAACGGAGCGCCTGAATGCCCTCGGATGCCAGGTGCGGATGAAGGTTACCGTCGGCGACGACCGCGACGAATTGGCCGATCTGTTCACGCGCAGCATCGGGATGATCGATCTGGTCGTGTGCACCGGCGGCTTGGGGCCCACCGCCGACGACGTGACGCGCGAGGCGCTGGCCCGTGCGCTGGATGTTCCGCTGGACGTCGACGAAGGCATCGTCGACCGGATCAGATCGCGTTTCGCGCGGCGCGGATTGACGATGCCTGACATCAACAGGCGACAGGCCCTGGTTCCGCGCGGCGCGGTCGTGCTCGACAATCCGCAAGGGACGGCGCCGGGCGTCTGGGTCGAACGACGCGGGACGCAGATGGTGCTCCTGCCTGGGCCGCCGCGCGAGATGGCGCCGATGCTCGATGCGCTCATCCGCGACCGGCTGCAACCGGCGGCCGCGGGCGCCCTGCTGCTGCGCCGGGTGGTGAAGGTGACGGGGCGGGCGGAGTCGGACGTCGACGCCACGGCCGCACCCATTTACCTCCGGTGGATCGAGGAACCGGTGCCAATCGCCACGACGATTCTCGCCGTCATGGGGCAGGTCGAGCTGCATTTGACTGCCACAGCGCGTGGCCGGGCGGAGGCGGACGCGGCCCTCGACGCCGCTGTGGAGCGCCTGCGCGAGGTGCTGGGGCCCTCTGTCTACAGCGTCGACGGCCGTCCGCTCGAAGCGGTTGTCGGCGACCTTCTGCGGGCGCGGCACCTGAAGGTGTCGGTGGCCGAGTCCTGCACGGGAGGCCTGCTGTCGTCTCGTCTGACCGACGTGCCGGGCAGCTCCGACTATTTCGAGCGGGGGGCCGTGTGCTATAGCAACCGCGCCAAGATCGAGTGGCTGGGCGTGAGCGAGACGCTCATCGCGGAGCACGGTGCCGTCAGTGAGCCGGTGGCGCGTGAGATGGCCAGCGGCATTCGTGCGGTGACCGGATCGGACGTCGGCATCGGCGTCACGGGAATCGCGGGGCCCGGAGGAGGTACGCCGGCCAAGCCGGTGGGCACGGTGGCCATCGCGGTGGTTACGCCGCGCGCATCGCGGGTGCGCACCGTGCAGTTTGTCGGTGGGCGGGAGATGGTGAAGTTCCAGTCCGCTCAGGCGGCGATGAACATGGTGCGACTGATGCTGACCGCCGAGTAGTCGCAATCGATCGAGGCTGGGACGCGGTGCGGCTGTTCACGGCGATCGATCTGACTGAATCGGCGCGTGCGACGCTTGTCGGAACCCAGGCCCGCCTGGCGCGCGAGCTGAGCAGGCACGGTGACAGCTTGCTCCGCCTCGTCAAGCCCGATCAGCTGCACGTGACGCTGGTGTTCCTGGGCGAGGTGACTGACCAGCTGGTGCCGTCCGTGGTCGACGCCGTGAGCGCCGATATCAGCATGGCGCCGTTTCGGGTGGTGCTGCGCGGCATCGGCGTCTTCCCGCACCGAGGTCCCCACCGCGTGCTGTGGATCGGCGTGGCCGAGGGTGTCCGCAGTGTGGTGGATCTGTACGCCGTGCTCGTGGCGCGGCTGGCTGGTGTCGGAATTCGGTCGGATCCGCGTCCCTTTGCACCCCACCTGACGCTGGGCCGCTGGCGCGGAGCCGGTGGCCGGGTCCGTGACCGATCGATTCTCTCGGCAGGGGGCACCGATGAGGTCGATCTGCGCGTCGACCGCGTCACGCTGTATCGAAGTGATCAGGGCCCGACCGGCACTGCTCATATGGCGCTCACGCATGCGCGTCTCACGGAACAGTGAAGACCCTGCACTACAATCGCTGGTGAGGCATCGGCGCATGTTAGCAGCCAGCGTCATCGTCGGGTATCTGCTCGGGTCGATCCCATTCGCCCTGCTGTTGGCCAGGAGGTGGGGCGGTGGGGACCTGCGCCGGCTCGGCAGCGGCAACGTCGGCGCCGCCAACGTACTGCGCTCGTCGGGCGTTGTGCCGGCCCTCCTCGTGGCCCTGCTCGATGCCGCCAAAGGGGCGGCGGGCGTTCTGGTCGCCGAGCGCCTCCAGGCGTCCGCGGGTGCACCGGCCGCGGCCGGCCTGGCGGCCGTCGTTGGACACGTGTATCCAGTGTGGCTGAGATTCCGCGGAGGCAAAGGCGTCGCCACTGCGTGCGGGGCGTTCAGCGTGCTCGCCCCTGCGGCCATGCTACCGTCGGTGGTGGCGTTCCTGGCGGGAGCATGGACGACACGGTACATCTCCGTCGGGTCGCTGCTGGCCTCGATCGTGCTGCCTGCGACGGCCTACGTCACCGACAGCCCGCGTCCGACCGTTCTCGCGGCGGTCGGGGCGGCGGCGCTGATCCTGTTCCGCCATCGCTCGAACGTCGGCCGCCTGAAGGCGGGCACCGAACGTCGGATCGGGGTCCGGGCATGACGGGCCGCGTGGCCGTCTTGGGATCGGGCAGCTGGGGGACGGCGCTGGCGGTGCACTTGGGCCGCATCGGGCATGACGTGCGGCTGTGGGCCAGAGATCCGGTATTGGCGGCCGAGATCCGGCGGCGGCGGGCGAACGCGGTGTACCTGCCGGACGTCTCGTTTCCTTCGTCGGTCAGCGTCACCGATGCGATCGAGGCGGTCCTGAGAGACGCCGATCTTGTGGTGTCGGCCGTTCCCTCTCACGGGTGCCGCACGGTCATGCGGGCCGTCAGGC